>JAZULW010000001.1:0-6927 GCA_045603285.1 Acutalibacteraceae bacterium
TCGGCAAAGGCCCAATGGCCGCCTTCCAACACGGCCAAACCCGCATCGGGGATAAGCCGTTCCATCGTTTGTCCGTCACGCAGCGGTGTAGCGGTGTCGTTTTTTCCCCAAATGAGCAAGGTAGAAGCGTTGATTTTTGAAAGCAAGGGAGTCACGTCCTCGTGTAAGGCGATGACCATGCTTTGACGCATAAGGGGACTTGCTTGTTGGTAATCGGCCGAGCCGTGTTTTTTGCGTGCATTTTCCACCGCGTGGGGAAAAAGTTGCTTCAAAGGCGGAAGCGAAAATAGGAATTTGGTTAATTTAAACGTGTAAACTTTCACGTAATAGGAAAGGGTGTGGTGCGCGGGCAATCCGGCGCTGTCCATCAACACGGCTTTGCGCACTTTGAGAGGAAGAGAAGGGCGCGAAAGCAACTTAATGAGCACGCGTCCGCCGTTGGAGTGGCCGATGGTGATTGCTTCCGTAATGCCGAGGGCTTGGGCAAACGACAACACAAAATCGGCGTAATCATCGGGTGTGAACGGGTGAGAAGGCTCATCGGAACCACCAAACCCCGGCAGGTCGGGCGCTACCACGCGGCAGTAGGTCGACAAATGGTCAATGATGAGGTGATATAGGGAACTGTCTACCCCCCAACCGTGCAACAGCAACACGGTTGTGTTTCCGACACCTTTGTCGATATATTGAATCTTCAAGCCGTTCACCACGGTGTTCATCGACCATACCTCCGCCATTATATATATCTTTTATACCATATCATATTTCACCGAAAAAATCAATGCCGTAATACACAGTATATGCGCAAAAAAACTTTTTTATAAAAGGGGTTGACCAATTGAAAAAAATGTGGTATAGTGTCTTTACCTCAAAAGGGGTTTATTTTTTTGCGCCGTTTTTTCGGTGACAATACTCCCTGAGGGAGGCTCAAATCACCCGAATTTCGGGAATCAATGGAGGTGCCGTTATGAGAGTCAAAGTGACAATGGCTTGCACGGAATGTAAGCAACGCAACTACAACACGATGAAGAACAAGAAGAACGATCCGGACAGACTGGAAATGAACAAGTACTGCCGTTTCTGCCGCAAGCACACTGTGCACAGAGAAACGAAGTAAGCCAAAGGAAAGGAGCAACGAGCAATGGTTTTTTGGGGACTGATCCTTGTTGTGGCCGGCTTCCTTACGGTGCTCGTCACCTTTCTCGATAGCCTGAACATCTTCTCCGAGATGAGTGCTTTGGGCTTCGGTGCTTGGTTGGCGCGTTTCTTGAACCCTGCGAATTTGACGGGCAAAAAGGTCGCCTTTTATATTGCGATCGTTTTGTTGTTGGTCGGTGTCGTCATGTTTATTGTCGGCAAGATCAAAGCGTCGAAAAAGGGCGAACAGGATGCACAGACGCAAAAAGGCGTCAAATTCTTCCGCGATCTTAAAGGCGAGTTCAGCAAGATCACGTGGCCGACGTTGTCCAATGTCACACGTAACACCGGCGTAACGCTGGCTTTGTGTGCGCTGCTTGGCGCGTTCATCTGCGTGGTGGATCTAGGTTTGGGCGCGCTCATCCAGTTGTTGCTCAACTTGGGTTGATGGGAGGATAGTTCATGGCAGAAGAAGCAAAATGGTATGTTGTTCATACCTATTCCGGCTATGAAAATAAGGTAGCGACGAATTTGGAAAAAATCGTCGAAAACCGAAAGCTCCAAGACTGGATTCATGAGATCTCCATTCCCACCGAAACGGTGACGGAGATTAAAGACGGACAGAAAAAAGAAGTCGAACGCAAAATTTTCCCCGGTTATGTCCTTGTCAAAATGGTCATGACCGACGAATCTTGGTACATTGTACGCAACACGCGCGGTTGCACCGGCTTTGTGGGTCCTAACGGCAAACCCACTCCTCTCACGGAGGAGGAGGTTGCGGCTTTGGGTGTGGAAAAACGCGAAGTGGAGATCAACTATGCCGTGGGCGATATGGTTCGTATCATCGACGGCCCGCTTGAAAACTTTAGCGGCCGCGTGGACGAGATTGACCAAGAGAAAAACAAGGTCCGTGTTACGGTTTCGATGTTCGGTCGGGAAACTCCCGTGGAACTCGAACTCGACCAAGCGGAACTTATGGAATAAGAAAACTTATTCCGCCGTAAGAATGAGGTTTGAGGGCAATCGCCCTTTTCCTGTGCGTCGGACACTTTTCCGACTGTGGGAGGTGCGCTTCGCCGTTTGGTGAAAGCCGCGCCGCCTTTACCACAATTTTTGGAGGTGCAAGAAAAATGGCTCAAAAGATTACCGGGTACATTAAACTGCAAATTCCGGCTGGCAAAGCCACGCCGGCGCCCCCTGTTGGCCCTGCACTGGGTCAGCACGGTGTGAACATTATGGCGTTCACGAAAGAATTCAACGAACGCACGAAGAACGACGCGGGTCTGATTATCCCCGTTGTTATCACGGTGTATGCCGACCGTTCCTTTACGTTTATCACCAAAACCCCTCCGGCTGCCGTTCTGATCAAGAAAGCCTGCGGCATTGAAACCGCTTCCGGCGTTCCGAACAAGAACAAGGTTGCCAAGATTACCAAGGAACAAGTCAAGAAGATCGCCGAAACCAAAATGCCCGACCTTAATGCGTCCAGCATCGAATCCGCTATGAGTATGGTGGCCGGTACCGCGCGCAGCATGGGCATCGAAGTTGTCGACTAATTTCAACGTTCCGGGTGGGAGGAACCAATTTCGCATTCCGATTTTACCACTCATACCTCCTGCACTCGTATTGCAGGGATGGTAACTAACAGGGAGGAAAAAACCAATGAAACATGGTAAGAAATACGTCGACAGTGCGAAACTGATCGACCGAGGCACGCAATACGACGTTGCCGAAGCGTTAGACATTGCCGTTAAGACCGGCAAAGCAAAATTCGATGAGACCATCGAAGTACACGTAAAACTGGGCGTTGACAGTCGTCACGCCGATCAGCAGGTGCGCGGCGCCGTCGTGTTGCCGCACGGAACCGGTAAAAAGCTCCGCGTTCTCGTATTCTGCAAAGAAGACAAACAACAAGCCGCTCTCGATGCCGGTGCGGATTTCGTCGGTGCCGACGATCTCGTTGCCAAAATCAACGGCGGTTGGATGGATTTCGACGTTGTGGTTGCCAGCCCCGATATGATGGGCTTGGTTGGCCGTTTGGGTAAAGTTCTCGGTCCCCGTGGCTTGATGCCCAATCCCAAAGCCGGTACCGTTACCCCCGACGTGGCAAAGGCTGTAACCGATGCCAAAGCCGGTAAAATTGAGTATCGTTTGGACAAAACCAACATCATTCACTGCCCCATTGGCAAGGTGTCGTTCGGTGTGGAAAAACTGCAAGAGAACTTTGAAGCTCTCCTCGGTGCCATTGTCCGTGCAAAACCCGCCGCTGCCAAGGGTCAATACATTCGTTCTTGCACCGTGGCTTCCACGATGGGCCCCGGCATCAAGATCAACCCTGTAAAAGTCGGCTAAAAAAATGCCGCAAACCACTTGCAATTTTTGTAAGTGTATGGTATAATCATCAAGCTGTTCTTCCACAGACAGTGGGTGTGCCTTTCGGCACCTAACGGTTTTCACCGCCCACCGAGGTCGAAACGCCGTAATGCCAAGCCTTGCTTTGTGTATTATTGCCGCCCTTTCTGTGGAAACGGAAAGGGCGTTTCTTTTTGGAAAAACAGCTGAATATTTTCAGTTGTCGGAGGTGAATACAAACATGCCGAGTGAAAAAGTATTGCTTCAAAAGCAAGCTCTGGTTGCGGACCTTACCGAGAAATTGAGCGGTGCTGCTGCGAGCGTGGTGGTTGACTATTCGGGCATCACTGTGGCGGATGACACTCAACTTCGTCGCAAACTGCGTGAGGCCGGCGTGGAATACGCCGTTGTCAAAAACACGCTGCTTGGTCGTGCTGCCGAGAACGCCGGTTACGGCGATCTTAAGAGCGTGCTGGAAGGCGCTACCGCTATTGCCGTTTCCAAAGACGATGCGTTGGCTCCTGCCAAAGTTCTCTGCGAATATGCCGAGAAACACGACAATTTCAAAATCAAGGCCGGTATCTTCGAGGGCAAAGTTGTCAACGACGCTACCGTGAAAGAACTTTCCAAAGTTCCGCCGAGAGAAGTGTTGTTGTCTATGTTCTTGGGCGGCCTTACTGCCACTATTGGCAATTTGGCCCGTGCCTTGAACGCTGTTGCTGAAAAACAAGGTGCCGATGCACCCGCCGAGGCCTAAGCCTCAACCACAAATTTTAAAAATAATGGAGGTATTACCATGTCTGAGAAAATCACCAACATGATCGAAGAGATCAAAGCTCTGACCGTTCTCGAATTGAACGAACTCGTGAAAGCTATCGAAGAAGAATTCGGCGTTTCTGCCGCTGCTCCTGTGGCCGTGATGGCCGGTGGCGCTGCTCCTGCTGCTGCCGCTGAGGAGAAAACTGATTTTGATGTTGTTTTGGCTGAAGTGGGCCCCAACAAGATCAACGTCATCAAAGTTGTCCGCGAAATCACCGGTCTTGGCCTCAAAGAAGCCAAAGATTTGGTTGACGGCGCTCCCAAATCCCTCAAAGAGGGTGCTTCCAAAGACGAAGCCGAGTCCATCAAAGCGAAACTCGAAGAAGCCGGCGCGAAAGTCGAACTCAAATAAGTTTTTTGAGAACCAAAAGCCACTGTCGTTTGACAGTGGCTTTTTCATTTGTTACAGTTTTGCGACAAATATAGACAGAAATTTCTGAAAAGCATATACTGTTTCGTGAAGAAAGGGGTGGGTGATATGGGCGTTTTAGTTACCATTCTCGAATGGTTTAATACGAAAATGACAAAACCCGAAATGTACGGTTGGTTTCATCTTGTTTGGTTTGCGTTATCCATCGCGGCGGGTATTTTTCTCTGCATTCGCTTCAAAGAGGGGACCGAAAAACAAGCCCGTGGTGTCATCCTCACAGTAGCCATCTTGGTTACGGTGCTGGAAATTTATAAACAGATCGTCTATTCCGTAGAATACCAAAACGGCGTGTTTGTTGTGGATTACCCATGGTATATCTTCCCGTGGCAGTTTTGCTCCATGCCAATGTATGTTGGTTTGTTAGCGGGTTTTACCCCTAAGGGGAAAGTGCACGATGCGGCTTGTGCTTTTCTTTCCAGTTATGCCATTTTTGCGGGTTTGTGTGTAATGTTGTATCCTGTTTCCGTGTTCACCTCAACCGTTGGTGTCAACATCCAAACCATGGTTTGCCACGGCTCTATGCTCACGGTTGGTATCTATTTACTCTATACAGGTTACGTTAAGAGTGAACATAAAACCTTTCTCAAAGCACTACCTGTGTTTGGCGCTGCCATTGCGGTTGCCATCGTGATGAATGAAATTGCGTTCCGCACAGGCCTTTTGGAAACGGATTTCTTCAATATGTTCTATATCAGTCCGCATGCAGAGCCGCACCTTCCCGTATATTCTTCGGTGCAAGCGGTGGTGCCGTTCCCGTTTTGTCTGTTCATTTACATTGCGGCATTTTCCCTTGCGGCATACCTTATTTTGCTTATCCCAATCGCCATCAAGGCGATTTCCAAAAGACATGCTCGTGTTGCCGTTGCCAAAGCATAAGAAAAACTCCGCCTGCCGTTAAACGGCCAGCGGAGTTTTCTGTTTATTTTGAGGTGCTTCCCAAACCACCGTTGCGTATGGCGGTAACGTCGTCATCTTCCGTAATGCCGAACGGCACAAACAGCCCCTGTGCAAAGGCGCTCCCCGTGGGAAGCGATAACACCTTCCCTTCGTTGGAATCGTTGGTGATTTTAATAAAAATGTGACCTTCGTTGTCCGAGTCATAATAATCGCTGTCAATGATCCCGACAGTGTTGTTTAGTTGCAACCGATACGAAAAGCCCAGTCCGCTGCGGGGATACAGTTGCAACACCCATCCGTTTTCCATACGGCAACGGATACCCGTGGGCACTTTTACGGTTTCGCCCGGTGCCAAATGCAACGGAATGGGGGTGTAAAAATCGTATCCCGCCGACCCGGCGGTGGCGCGTTTCGGCAAGGGGGGGAACACGGGCGTTTTCCCCTCAAAAGCTTGGGAAAACTGTTCTTCGGAAACATACTCAAAACGGGCAATACGGTTCATCCTAAAACCTCCTATGGAAAATTAAAATAACTTGTGATACAATGGTAAAAAAGGGGGGAGAGAAATGCCGATTTTGGTAGCCGTGCGGACAACCTATGCCGTGGAAGAACAACGCTTGTCCGACTATCGGCGCGAAAAAGCCGCACGACTCAAACGAGAGCAAGACCGTGCGCGGTGCTTGTGCGCCGGCGCGGCATTGGATTTGGCATTACAAACGGTGGGACTGTGCGAAAAAGCGGTCGTCATTGCCTTTGGCGAACACGGGAAACCCTATTTGGCCGAGCACCCCGAATGGCACTTTAACCTGTCGCACAGCGGCGATTGGGCCGTATGCGGGTTGTCGAATGCGCCCATCGGTGTGGATATCGAGCAGTACCGCCCGCTTTCGTATCTCCCTCTTGCGAAACGGTATTTCACACCTGCCGAAATCGAGCAATTACATACGTGCGAAGAAGAAAGCCGCGAAAGCTTGTTTTTTCGCCTGTGGACCGAGAAAGAAAGTTTACTAAAGGCAGTGGGCACGGGGTTATCCGCCCTGTCGAAGTGCGAGGAACTGGCCGCGCAAGGCTACCGCGTGCGGTCTTATCCGCTAAACGGCTATTCACTTTCGGTCTGCACAACGGGTGCCTTTCCGCCGCGATTAACGATTATGAAATAGCCGAAGGGAACCGAACCTCCCGTCGCCCGTAGGGCGATTTTTCGGCATAAGCCTTGCCTCGTCGTTTGAAATACGCTCGTATATCGGCACTCCTCGACGGCGTTTCTGCTCGAAAAAGCGCTCCTACGGGTT
>JAZULW010000002.1:0-17130 GCA_045603285.1 Acutalibacteraceae bacterium
GTGCCGTGGGCACCGCAACATTCCAGACCCATTTCCTCCAAAATGTATGCCACCGAATCACCAACGGCGGGGGTGGGGGCAAGGGAAAGGTCTACAATGCCGAACGGCACACCAAGGCGCGCAGAAGCATCTTTGGCCACCAACTGCCCCATACGCGTGATTTTAAACGCGGTGCGTTTGATGAGGTCGGCAACGGCCGTCAAGTCGCAGACGCCCGCTTTGGCAAGCGCCGCGCGCACCACACCGGGACCCGAAACGCCCACGTTGATCACGCAGTCGGGTTCACCGGGGCCGTGAAAAGCCCCTGCCATAAACGGGTTGTCTTCGGGTGCGTTGCAAAACACTACCAATTTGGCAGGGCCGATGCAGTCGCGATCGGCCGTGAGTTCCGCGGCGCGTTTGACCACGCGGCCCATCAATTCCACCGCGTCCATATTGATTCCCGATTTGGTGGAACCAATGTTGACAGAAGAACACACGTGTTCGGTTTGCGCCAAGGCTTCGGGGATGCTCTCGATCAATTCACGGTCACCTGCCGCAAAGCCTTTTTGCACCAAAGCGGAGTAACCGCCGATAAAGTTAACACCGCACGCAACCGCTGCCCGTTCCAACGTATGTGCGATCTTAAGCGGTTCTTTCTTTTCACAAGCGGCCAATACCATGGCCACCGGTGTGACCGAAATGCGTTTGTTGATGATCGGAATGCCGTATTCCTTTTCGATCTGTTCGCCGACGGCCACCAAATTTTTGGCGCGGTTCGTAATCTTGTTGTAGATTTTGTCGCACGCTTTATCAATGTCGCTGTCACAGCAATCCAGCAGTGAGATCCCCATCGTGATGGTGCGAACATCCAAGTTTTCCTCTTGGATCATCGTGATGGTTTCCAATATATCGTGTGCGTTTAGCATACTATCTTCTCCGTTCAAATGGTGTGCATGGAATTAAAAATATCTTCGTGCATGGCGTGGATGGAGAGTCCCATGGATTCGCCAAGTGCGGTGAGCTCATCCGCAAATACCGTGAAAGGCACGTTGCTTCCATCAATGTCTACCATCATGATCATCGCAAACATATCTTGCAAGATCGACTGTGTTACTTCCAACACGTTGATGCCGTGATTGGCACACACCGTGGATACTTTGGCCAAAATACCCACCATATCTTTGCCGATGACTGTAATAACTGCTCGCATAGCTTGATACCGTCCTTTTTTCATAGTCTTTTCATTATAACACATAAAATGGAAATAGAAAACACTTTCTTTTCAAAAAAAGTATGATATACTGTAAAAAAAGCAAACTTATTTTGCGGAGGGATATACCGTGGACAAATTGCTACGATTGTTGTACGAAAATGCGCGTCTTACCGATACCCAACTGGCGGCGATGCTGGGTTGTACCGAGACAAAGGTACGGGCGCAGATTGCCTCTTTTGAAAAAAACGGTGCCATCCGCGCATACAAAGCGGTGGTGGACTGGGATAAGACCGACCGCCAAAACGTTACCGCCATTATTGAACTCAAAGTCACCCCTCGGCGCGACGTTGGGTTCGAAAGCATTGCCGAGCAAGTGATGGCGTTTGAAGAGGTGGAAAGCGTCTATTTGATGTCGGGAGGTTACGACCTGTCCGTGCGTGTCAATGGCCGCAGTTTTCAGGATATTGCCGCATTTGTGGCCAAGCGGTTGTCCACGCTCGACTCGGTCATTTCCACCTCCACGCATTTTGTGTTGCGCCGTTATAAGGACAACAACGTGATGTTCCTCGGCGAAAATCAAGACGAGAGAGGAATCATGTGATCCTATGAATTATCAAAAACTCCTCAACAAAACGGTTGCGGAGATGAAGCCTTCCGGCATTCGCCGTTTTTTTGATATTGCGAGCGAGATGGAGGAGATTATTTCGTTGTCGATCGGAGAACCCGATTTTTCCACACCGTTTCATATTCGGGAAAAAGGCATTGAATCCCTTGAAAAAGGAAAAACATGGTACACACCCAACGCCGGTCTTATTGCCCTGCGCGAGGCGATTGCCGGTTACGTGAAACGTCATTATGCGGTCAGCTATGAAGCGAAAAATGAAGTGCTTGTTACGGTTGGCGGCAGTGAGGGCATCGATTTGTGTATGCGCACGGTGTTGTCGGAAGAGGATGAGGTGCTCATTCCCGAACCGTCGTTTGTGTGCTACAAACCGCTTGCAGAACTGACCGGTGCCAAGGCGGTTTCTCTTGTTACCAAAGCAGAGGATGCGTTTCGTCTTACCCCCGAAGCGCTTAAAGCGGCCATCACACCTCGGACCAAATTGCTTGTACTGCCGTTTCCCAACAACCCCACGGGTGCGGTGATGCGCCGTGAACATTTGGAAGCGATCGCCGACGTGTTACGCGGCACCGACATTTTGGTATTGTCGGATGAGATATACGGCGATTTGACTTACGGTGGTAGCGACCACGTCAGTTTTGCTTCGCTCCCCGATATGTGGGAACGCACGGTGCTGATTAGCGGTTTTTCCAAAGCTTTCGCGATGACGGGGTGGCGCCTTGGTTATGTGTGTGCTCCCGCTCCGCTTTGCAAAATGATGACCAAATTGCATCAATTTTCCTTGATGTGCGCACCCACGACGGCACAATACGCTGCCATTGAAGCAATGAACAACGGAGACGAAGACGTACACGCGATGCGTGAAGACTATGACTCGCGCCGTCGCCTAATCGTAAAAGAATTGCGGGATATGGGACTGAACTGTTTTGAACCGGAAGGTGCGTTTTACGTATTTCCGTCAGTGGCGATAACGGGGCTGTCCTCGGAAGAATTCTGCCATCGGCTGTTGCTCCAAAAACACGTTGCGGTGGTACCCGGAACCGCGTTTGGTGAGTGTGGGGAAGGATTTGTCCGTATTTCGTATTGCTATTCCATTCACCACATCACCGAGGCGATGCGCCGTATACGGGAATTCGTATCAGAGTGTAAGGAGAAATCAGTATGAAAGTACGTGTCTTGGCTCCTGCCAAAGTGAATCTCACGCTCGACGTGGTCGGCCGCCGCGCCGACGGTTATCATTTGCTTCGTTCCGTAATGCAAACCGTTGATTTGTATGATGTGGTTACGGTATCCAAGCGTGATGACGGGCGATTGTGTGTATCGTGTGACGGCGGTATCCCCGCCGATGAACACAACACCGCCACCCGTGCGGCGCGGTTGTTCTGCGAAAAAGGCGGCTATGTGTGCGGATTTGATATAACGGTGGAAAAACACATCCCCTCGCAAGCGGGTATGGCGGGTGGCAGTGCGGATGCTGCCGCGGTGCTGGTCGCCCTTAACGTGCTAACGGGCGCGGGATATACCACGGCGCAATTGTGCGAAATGGGAGCCGACATCGGTGCGGACGTACCGTTTTGTGTGCACGGGTCGACCGTGCTTTGCAGCGGAACGGGAACGGAACTCACCCCCGTTACACCGCTGACAAACGGTATCTTTGTAGCGGTCAAGCCGGAGGGTGGGGTATCCACACCCGAAGCGTATCGGTTGCTGGACAGCGCCGATGCGTTGCTCCATCCCGATACCGACGGACTGTGCCGTGCACTGGAAAGCGGTGCGCTGGAAGAAATGGCCGCGTGTATGGGCAATAGTTTTGAAGAGCCGCTTGCGTTGCCTCACACGGCGGATATCCAAGCGCGTTTGCAAAATGGTGGCGCATTGAGGGCTATTCTTACGGGAAGCGGCTCCACTGTAGTTGGCTTGTTCCGTGATGAACAAACCGCCGAAGCGTGCGCAAAGGAGTTGCGCCAACACTATCCGCAAACCTTCGTTTGCCGTCCTTGTACCGGTATTGTTTGGAAAATACTTGAATAAAAAGTTAAAAACCGTCCATTCTCTTTAGCGGAAAGGACGGTTTTTGTTATGTCACGATGGTGCAAAGCGTTGACGGGCGGGCTGTTGCTTACGCTGCTTGTCCAATTTTGTTCGTTTGTGGGCGTGTGCGAGGAAATACGCGCGGATGTGTTGCGCGTACATATCTTGGCACATTCTGATAAGGAAGAAGACCAACAGTTGAAATTGCTGGTGCGGGATGCCGTGCTCAAAGCGGGGGAAGGGTTGCTTGACGGGGTTTCCTCAAGGGAGGAAGCAAAAGCACGACTGCAAACGGCGTTGCCCGTGTTGGAACAGGCTGCCAGGCAATGCGTGTCCGACAACGGGTTTGATTATCCCGTACACGCACAAACCGTGAATATGTATTTCACCACGCGCACCTATGAAAGCGGCACCTATCCCGCAGGATATTACGATGCCGTGCGTTTTACCATCGGGGACGGCGCAGGAAAAAACTGGTGGTGTGTACTGTACCCGCCGCTTTGCCTGTCTGCTGCGGTCGATAAAAGCACGTTATCCGATCAGCAGACTGCTGCGATTCAAAATGGTGAGAGGTATCAAGTGCGTTTCAAAGTGGTGGAATGGTTGGAAACGTTGTTTTCAATTTTTCATTGACACTAATGTAACCAAACAAGAAAATTGTTGATGATAGAAAAAGACCTGACAAATTTTGTCAGGTCTTTTTGGGTTATGATTGCGGATGATTCCCAAACCACTCGTTCAAATCAAGGATGCGTTGGTTTTCGCTGCCGCGGAACAACAGTTCCAAATTGCGTTTTTGTTCGATGTACGGGCCGTCAATGAGCGTATCGCACAAGCGAAGCAACCGCAAAATGGCGGGTTCGTCTTTTGCTTTTTCAAGCAGTTGTTCCAACGTGTAGCCCGAATAAGCCACCACGGTTTTGCCCGCTTGCTTTACAAGCGATGCTAACTCGCACAACGCCTCCGCTTGACAAAACGGTTCGCCGCCCGAAAGGGTAATGCCCGAAAGCAACGGGTTTTGGGAGAATTCGGCAAACAGTTCGGCAGCGGTGCGCGGTGTGCCGCCCTCGAACGGATGCGATTGCGGATTGTGGCATCCGGGGCAGTGGTGCGGACATCCCTGCACAAACACCACGTAGCGAAAACCGGGGCCGTCTACGATGGATTCCGGCTCAATGCCGCAAACGTTAATCGGCAAGGCCATGCTTGACACGATCCCTTTCCTCGGCACGTTTGGCATTGTTAAAACGGTCGGTGGTGCCAACCAAGTAACCGGTGATACGGCGGATGCGCTCAAATCCGACATCTTTGCCGACTTCGGCGACACATTTTTCATTCTTATTCATAGCAATTCTCCTTTTCCTAAATCATTCACAGCCACAGAAATGAGGCATATGGGGATACAATTTGCGAAGTTCGTTGAGTTTCTCTACGCTTACCGATTCACCCTCGCGGCGGCCACAACGGGGGCATACCTCGTTGATGACACCGGTGTAACCGCAAATGGGATCACGGTCCACCGGGTGGTTGACCGAGCCGTAGCCGACACCGGCTTCTTTCATGCAACGGATAACGGCTTCGAAGGCTTCCAAGTTTTTGCAAGTGTCACCGTCAAGTTCCACATAACTGATGTGGCCGGCATTGGTAAGAGCGTGGAAACGGCCTTCAATGTTGATTTTTTTGTAGGCGCTGGTGTTGTAGTACACCGGCACGTGGAAAGAGTTGGTGTAATACTCACGGTCGGTCACACCGGGGATTTCACCGTACAATTTCTTGTCAATGCGGATGAAACGGCCGCTGAGCCCCTCGGCGGGGGTGGCCAGCAACGTGAAGTTGAGGCCTGTTTTTTCGGACTCTTCGTCCATACGGCGGCGCATATACGAAATAATCTCGTAGCCGAGTTTAAGGCTTTCCTCACTCTCACCGTGATGTTTGCCCGTGAGAGCTTTGAGGGTTTCCGCCAAACCGATGAAACCAACGCTGAGGGTGCCGTGTTTGAGCACTTCGGCAACGCTGTCATCAGGACCTAGGTTTTCGGAATCGATCCATACGCCTTGGCCCATTAAGAACGGGTAGTTGCGTACACGCTTGGTGCATTGCACGTTAAAGCGGTGCATCAACTGACGACATACCAGTTCAATGCGTCCGTCAAGCAAGCGGTAGAACTCGTTCAAATCGCCCTTGGCTTCAATGCCGATACGGGGCAGGTTGATGGAGGTGAAACTGAGGTTGCCGCGGCCACACGTCACCTCGCGCGACGGGTCGTAATGGTTGCCCATAACACGGCTACGCCAACCCATGTACGCAACCTCGGTGTTGTAATCGCCTTTTTTGTAGTATTGCAGGTTGAAAGGCGCATCCAAGAAACTGAAGTTGGGGAAGAGACGTTTGGCCGAGGTTTTCATTGCCAATTTAAAGAGGTCGTAGTTGGGGTCGCAGGGGTTGTAGTTGACACCGTCTTTGACCTTGAAGATTTGAACGGGGAAAATGGGGGTTTCGCCGTTGCCGAGACCGGCATCGGTGGCCAGCAACAAATTGCGGATCACCATACGCGCTTCGGGCGAAGTATCGGTGCCGTAGTTGACCGAACTGAACGGCACTTGTGCGCCGGCACGGGAGTTCATCGTGTTCAGGTTGTGCACAAACGCTTCCATTGCCTGATACGTGGCGTTGTCGGTTTGTTCCCACGCGGTGCGGGCGGCAAAATCGTGTGCCTCGGCGGCTTCTTGCTCGGTGATGGGTTGGAATCCGCCCGCTTGTTGATGGCGAGGAAGCCATTTTACCAGCAGTTCGCCGAAATCGTCTGCCGCACCCATCGTGATTTGAACGCCAACCTCATCACGTGCGGTTTCGGCCAAGGCTTTGGCATCGGTGCGCGCCATACCGAAACGAATGATGAGGTAGTTGGCAAGCGCTTTGAAGTATTCGCGGCGATAGGTTTTGGCAACACCGGGTGCCATCGCGTAATCAAAGTTCGGGATGCTTTGGCCGCCGTGCATTTCGTTTTGGTTGGCTTGAACGGCAATACAGGCAAGCGCCGAATAACTGGCAATGCCGTTGGGCTCACGCAGGCAACCGTGGCCGGTGGAAAACCCGTTGCGGAACAACTTGATAAGGTCAATTTGGCAGCAGGTTTCGGTGAGCATATAGAAATCTTTGTCGTGGATATGAATGTCACCGTTAATGTGCGCGGCGGCAATGTCCTTCGGCAAAATATAGTTGTCAATGAAATACTTGGAACCTTCCGAACCGTATTTGAGCATGGTACCCATAGCGGTGTCGGCATCAATGTTCGCGTTTTCACGCTTGATGTCTGCGTCCTTCGCATAGGAGAAGGTTAATTCCTTATAAATGTCCATCAAATCCGCTTCGGATTGACGGATCTTGGTATGTTCGGCACGGTACAAAATGTAAGCCTTGGCGGTCTTGCCGAAACCACCCTCGATGAGGGTTTGTTCCACTAAGTCTTGAACCTGTTCCACCGTAGGAACTTTTTTGGGAGGAATGAGCGACACAACTTTTTCGGTCAACTCGGTGAGCGCCTTGGCACTCATTTTTTCACCCGTAACGGCGATATTGGCCTTGTGGATCGCTTCCTTAATTTTTTTGGCATCAAAGGCAACGGTCTCGCCATTGCGTTTTTTAATGGATTTGATCACGCTTTGTCCACTTCTTTCTTCTTCATTTCCTTGGGTGTTGCCCAAGAGGTGCCCTATCATATTACAATATCTCGTTCCTTTTGTCAATAGCAAACACAAGATATTGTGTATCAAAATCCAAAATTCTTTTTTGGTTATTTTCACAAGAAGTGCGCTACAGCAAGGTTTTCGGGCGAAAATACGAGCAAAAAATTTTTTATTTGACGGCGAAATTCTGCCGAAATTGCGTGGACAAGCCGTTATGATAAAAAGGAGAAAAGAAACGGAGGAAACGGTATGGTCATACGAATGAATGCATCGCCGCAAGAGATAACGGTGTGGCTGTCGGGCGAATTGGACCATCACGCGGCGCGCTCATTGCGTGAGCAAGTGGATGCCGCCGTTGAACGGTCGGTCGCCACGGTATTGCGGCTTGATTTTGCGGGTGTCACCTTTATGGACAGTTCGGGCATCGGCCTCATTATGGGGCGGTATCGGTTGATGACGGCAAGAGGTGGCCGCTTATTGGTTGTCGGCGCATCCGAACGGCTGCTGCGGGTGATGAAA
Source organism: Acutalibacteraceae bacterium (assembly GCA_045603285.1). Classification (GTDB taxonomy): domain Bacteria; phylum Bacillota; class Clostridia; order Oscillospirales; family Acutalibacteraceae; genus RGIG3009. Next base: position 8,054 of record JAZULW010000002.1, read on the forward strand.
CTGGCAGGACTGGAAAAATTACCGGTTTGGGAAAACGGGGTGCAAACCGTTGTACGGTGCACACCCAAACGCTCAACCCGCCAAAAACAAACACGGGAGGTAACAAAATGAAAAAACCGATGAATGAAATGAAATTGACGTTCCCCAGCCGTTCGGCAAACGAAAGTTTTGCCCGTTCGGCGGTATCGTCGTTCTTGTCGCAACTGGATCCCGCGGTGGATGAATTGGCCGATTTGCGTACCGCCGTTTCAGAGGCGGTCACCAACTGCATCGTTCACGCCTATCGGGATACCATCGGGATGATCACCGTACAAATGCGTCTGTTTGCCGATGGGCGCACGGTGATCAAGATCCGTGACCGAGGATGCGGCATCGACAATGTGGAACAAGCGATGGAGCCGTTGTTTACCACAGGCGGAGACGATCGATCAGGACTCGGTTTTTCCGTGATGGAAAGTTTTACCGACCGTTTGCGCGTGTCCTCAAAACCGGGGAAGGGAACCGTCGTGACGATGGAAAAATACATAGTCGTGCGTGAACGGCAGGCGAAACACGAGTGAAAACGCGCGAAGAACGCATTTGCGACAACATCGGACTGGTACACACGTGCGCGCGGCGGTTTGATCGCCGCGGAATGGAATACGACGATTTGTTCCAAGCCGGTTGTATGGGCCTTGTGAAAGCGGTGGATGGATTTGATGAAGGGCGCGGGCTTAAATTTTCCACCTATGCAGTGCCTGTGATACTTGGGGAGATACGTCGTCTGTTTCGTGATGGCGGCAGTGTCAAAGTAAGCCGTTCGCTCAAAGAATTGTCGTTACGCGCCACGCGTGAACGGGAGCATTTTTTCGTACGCGAAGGGCGGCAACCAACGGTGGGGGAACTTGCAGAAACGTTGGGTGTGGAACGGGAACAAGCGGTGGAGGCGTTGTGTGCATCTATGCCCACTTTGTCGCTCACGCGGTCGGATGAAGAAGAAGGGGGAGAAGTGGATATTCCCGTGGCCTCGCCCGAAGAGGTGATCGTTGATCGCTTGGCGCTGCGGCAGGTACTTTCGGAGTTGCCCGAACAGGAGCGCACCCTGATTTTTTTGCGCTATTTTAAACGGCAAACGCAACAAGCTACTGCCGATGCCCTCGGCATGACACAGGTGCAGGTTTCCCGCAAAGAAAACGCCATTTTAAAGGAATTACGCCGTCGATTGGCGCGGTAAAAGCAACAACGGCTTCCCCCATTTTTTAAGAGAACGCAAGAAACCGCCGAGAGCTGTGACGCTCGGCGGTTTTTGTTTATCATTACCCCAGTAAAACATCACTGACCAACATCAGGCAAAAGCCAACAAGCAACGCATAGGTGGCGCCGCGTTGATGGCCGTGCGCGTGGGTTTCGGGAATCATTTCGTCGCTGATGACGTACAGCATCGTACCGCCTGCAAACGCAAGCGCAAACGGGAGGATGGCAGAGGCCACGCTGACGGCAAAATAGCCGAGGAGTGTACCGAGCACTTCTACCACACCCGTTAACATTGCACAAAGGAAGGTTTTTCGTGGGGAAACTCCCGCCGCCAACATCGGTGCGATAATGACCATACCCTCGGGAATATTTTGCAATGCAATACCGCCGGCAATAAGCAACGCTTGTGAAGTGTCTCCCGCACCGAAGCCTACGCCTGCAGCAATGCCTTCGGGCAGATTGTGGATGGCAATAGCCAGCACAAATAACAGAACCTTGTTTAAATCGGCATTGTGGTGAGATTCTTCTTCCGCCCCCATCAGACGGTGGAGGTGCGGCACCAATTTGTCCACAAAATTAAGGCAAACAGCACCCGTAAAAATGCCAATGACGGTAATCGCAATGCCGTATTTCCCACCGTATTCCAATGAAGGTAATATCAGGCCCACCACGGCGGCCGCCAACATCACGCCTGCGGCAAACGATAACACAATATCCGAAAAGGTATGCGATTGTTTTTTAAAGGCAAAACCGATCAGAGCGCCCACTACGGTAGCAGCTCCCACACCAAGTGCTGTTAACAATACCAGTTCCATACGACCGATCCCTCACTTTTCGGCTTTCGCCGCAACATATTCTTCCAACAAAAGCCCGTCGGCATTCATTTCTTTGGCAGCGTTGATGCCGACAAACCGCCAGTGCCACGATTCGTACACAATGCCCGTAATATCGGTTTTTCCTTTCGGGTAACGCAAAAGGATGAAAAGAGAGCAAGGCTTCCTCACAATGGCAACTCCCATACGCAAAAGCATACCACGCCGGGCGCCAAAAATCAACAAAAAACCGTTTCGCGATGGCGAAACGGCTGAACGCAACTTATTTTACTTCAAAATCCATACACATACGGGACGCGGTGAAGGGGCGCACCAACGTGTCGGCGGCTTTTACGTGTTCGGGATGTACGGCATAGTGTTGGAGTGCTTCTTCGCTTTCCAGAACCGAATACAGCAGAACATCAGCGTTGGATTTCGGCAACGGGTCAATTTCAATGTTCATTTCCAATAAACCGGGAACCACGCCTACCAAGGCTTCCAATCCGGTTTTCATATTTTGCTTAATTTCGGGAGTGTTATATTCGTCTTTCAGTTTCCAAAGAATGATGTGTTTCACCATGTATTCATTCCTCCTATATAGTATACTTCGTTTAAAATTGCAACAAGTTTAAGGGGGTGTAGTCATTTTCGATGAGCACGTAATTCACCTTGTGTTGTTGTGCGCATCGTAAGATTTCGGCATTGTCCTGTAGCACCGAATCCAACGTAACGCCGCCGCTCAACCGGTTTTCGATCACGTTGGCATACCGTTTTATGTCGTCAAAATGGTTGCGAATATAGTGTTCGCTCATTACCAGACAGTAATACCGAATGTGGTCAAGGTACTCCTTTTCAAAATCTTGTTCCCAATCAAACGGGATGTAGCACCCTTCCACGATAAGATGTTGCTTGTTTTCCACGGCGGTTTTGACCATTTCACGCACGATCGGCCACAAATAGGCTGTTAATTCGGCGTCACCGCTTGTCGGGGTGAGGGCGGTATTCCCGCTTCGAATCAAGCCCATTTTCAAATGGTCAATAGACAAATAAGGATACTGATACCGTTCCAGCAATTGTTGTGCCAACCGCGTTTTCCCCGTGTGGGAAGCCCCCGCTATCAAAATGATCATACACTATACCACCGTAAAAAAATATTCTGTTATAAGTGCGGGACTTTCCCTCATGCCGTTCTCAATCCACCACCGTATTGTTTCCACAAAGGTGGAGGTTATATAATTCTTCCAAAACGGTGCAGGAACCTTCATGTCCTTGTGTTGTTCAAACAAAGAAAGATGGTGTTCAACAAGGTTTTCGAGGTTGGTGCGAAAGTATCTTAAAAACAAGGTGTTGTTTTGCGAAGATAATAGAGCCAATAGGTTGTTGTCATTTTTCTGCAAATGCTCAAACAGGTGTAAAAAAACAGAGTCAGAACCGTCACACTCAAAAATATGCTTATGTTCGTGCCCTTCGTTGTTCTCCGTGTCGAATATATGGCAGAACAATTCCTCGCAAAACTCTTTGAGTAGGAAATCCTTGGTTTCAAAATGAGAATAGAAGGTAGCCCTGCCCACGTCGGCACCGTCAATAATTTCTCCTACGGTTATTTGATTAAAATCCTTTTTGGAAAGTAATTCCGTAAACGCGTTGAAAATGGCCTCCCGTGTTTTTCTTTGGCGTCGATCCATATGATTTTCTCCGTACATTTTTTGTTATTTGTTCCGTAGTGAATAACCAAGCCATATCGTCTGTTGAAACTGTCGTTTCTTTTGATAGGATGTTATTGAATGATAAGTTCGATAATGAATTTATTGTATCATAAATACATGTGTACGTCAATGGGAGGACACGATGAAAACAGAGCGGAATATTTTAATCGCGTTTATTCTCAACCTATTGTTCTCTATTTTTGAGTTTTTTGGTGGTATTTTTACCGGTAGTGTGGCGATCGTTTCCGATGCCGTTCACGACGTAGGCGATGCGGCAAGTATCGGTATATCGTACTTCCTAGAGAAAAAGAGCAAGAAGCAACCGGACGAACAATACACCTATGGTTATACTCGATATTCGGTGATCGGCGGATTTATAACGACACTGATTCTTTTAATCGGTTCTATTGTGATGATATACAATGCCATTAACAGAATCATTGTTCCGGCTGAGATTAACTATAACGGAATGATGGTATTTGCGATCGTGGGTCTTTGCGTAAATTTCTGTGCAGCATTCCTGACGCGTGAAGGCGGCTCTCTCAATCAAAAAGCGGTTAATTTACATATGCTGGAAGATGTACTCGGTTGGGTAGTTGTATTGGTGGGCGCCATTGTGATGCGGTTTACCAATTTCGCTCTCATTGATCCCATTATGTCCATCGGCGTATCGATTTATATCCTCATCAACGCCATCCGAAATCTAACCGAGGTTATAGATTTATTTCTAGAAAAAGCGCCTCATAATATCAATGTGGCAGAAATCAACGAGCATATTAAAGAAATTGACGGTGTTCTTGACGTTCATCATATCCACGTTTGGAGTTTGGACGGACAAAACAATGTTGCTACACTGCATATCGTAACCGATGGTGAACCGCATAAAATTAAAGATGAAATCCGTGAAGAACTTCGTGAGCACGGAATCGGACACGTGACCATAGAAGTTGAAACAAGTTCTGAGCATTGCCACGAAAAATATTGTCACATAGAGATTACCGCCGCTGCGGCACACGGACATACGCACCATCATGGCCATCATTGCCACTAAACTATTGACAGCAGCGACTGACTGCCTACCCGAAATCGTAAATTTAATTTTCGAGAAGAGTGAAACGACAAGGGTGAATCGTAAAAGCGAAAAAGAGAGCGCCGACCTTGCAGTCAACGCTCTCTTTTTTGGAAAGGGTGAACGAATTCGATGCTCTTTGATTTTCAACCGATGTGTTTGAACCACTACATATTATTGATATTTCGTGGCAAAGCCGGCACCAACCCCTTTTCACTATTCAGTACTATTTATTACTTTCCCAAAATGCTGGTTCTTAATCGTCCTTTTCATTTTATGATGCAAGACCTTGCATATAAGGAATAACCCAAAGGAATAATAGTACCAGTGTAACTATAATTCCAAGTGGAATTGTAAGACCAATCATAAATTTCGTTTTTTTCACTTCTTTAGGGTGGTCTTCCCCTTCGGGTAAAATAAATAGCTTTTCGCGTTCTTCTTTTTCTTTGTCTGTAACCTTAGTAAACATAGATACCACAATTAAAGAAATAATGCTTACGGTAATACCAATAAAGAATGGGTCTAAATAAATTGGTAAGGTAATGCTGTTAATTGTAACAATAATTTTCATAATAGCGCTTATCAAAAATCCTGAAAGCATACTGATAAAGGCTGCGGTCTTTGTAACACGTTTACTCCAAACACTTGCAATAGAAACAGGTAGCCAAGAGCAAGCAACAATTGTAGCGCCTAAGTAGGTAATCCAGAAAATTTGTGGCGGCCAGAAAATACATAGTAAGCAAATAATTATTGCCACAATAAGAATTACTAGTCTTCCAATGGTTAACTGCTTTTTATCGTTCTTTATGTTCATAACGTTTTTTGTAATGTTAGCACCAATCAACGATAAGAATGTTGTAGCAGAAGAAATAGCTGATGCTAAAACGCCAGAAAGAACAATAACACCAAGTATGGTTGGCATAATCTCCATACTGGACCAAATCAATGCGTTTGATGGGCTTTCTAAATTGGGATTAATTTTGTTGGTAAACACACCGGCCATACACATTAAAAATTCAATAATAAATACGCTTGCTGATGCAATAACACCGCTACGAACTACTGTATGTTCGTTTTTAGCCATAAGGTAACGGCTACTTTGCCAGGGCGCTACCATAAGGACTGCCATCCAAGCAATACCGTAGCCTATTGCCCAAATCATATTTTGGGTGCCGGTAGGATATAACCAATTCTCATTACCGCTACCCGCTAAAATGTTTGTAACGTTTTCGTAGTTTGCCATATCGCGTACGGTATTTGTCCAACCGCCGGCCGCATTTGCAACAAATAATGCACCGAGTATTGCAGCAACAGAAAATACTCCATACATAATTGTATCGGTAATTAAAACACCTTTAGCACCCGAAAAAACAGTGATTAAGGTAAATACAAACACAGAAATTACTATACAAGTATTGTAGTCAAAACCGGTTAATGACTTCATAAGTCCACCAATACCTTGCACACAAGAAATGGTATATACAAGCATAATAAAAGTGCTTGTAATGGTTGCAAGATTTTCCATGGCTTTAGAGTCAAAACGTTTACCAAAATACTCGGGCAAGGTTGTACAGTTACTACGTCTTAAATAACGACCAAAAAATACCGAGCCAACAATATAACCAACCGAAAGTACGCCAACCGCGATCATAACGGGAGCAAAACCGCCGCTGTATGCTTCACCAACGTCGCCCATAAATAAGCCAACACCAATAAAAGAAGCAACTAACGAACCGGTAATAAGGACAGTTGGAGCATTTCTGCCAGCAACAAAAAAATCGTTGGCAGATTTAAATTTTCTGCTTATTAAAAAGCTAATAAAAATGTAAAGAACAAAGGTAATAGATACGCCAATTAAAAATTCTAAAGGCATTATTTATTCTCCTTTCTATTTCCTTTACTTTTAAATGTTTTTGCAACGTGAATAAAGGAGGCTGTTCCGCAAATTAAAAACCATAAACCAATGCCAATTGCTATTGCTAGTTCCATAATTTGTTACTCCCTATTTATATATTTTAAAACAATATCTGCAAAATGATTCATTTTATCGTGCCAACCCATCATATACGATGAGGCCTTGCCGCCGGTTTTGCTTTCGTAAACCGACCAAACAAACCAATAGTAGTAAATTACTGCCGCACAAGAAAATAGGTGAAGCTTTTCTTTTTTGCTAATTGGCTTATCAAAATAACATTTAAGCCATTTGTCCGCTTCCTCAAATTCCGGACAGTTTAGACTAAAAAGTTTACAAATATCATAACCAATGTCGCTGTCTCCTGCAAACTCCCAGTCAATAAGTTTAAATCCTTCATCGGTTATTAAAAGGTTTGGCTCGTAAATATCATTGTGACAAAGGCAAACCCGCCATTTATCTTTTTGTAAATACTCAATTATAGGTGCCATTTTATTAACGGCAAATACCAAACCTTCGTAAGCAGCATTATCAGTACTCTTAATTATTTCTAAAAGTTTTTGTGCTTCTAAAGAATAATCAAAGTAAAAACCAACTTGAATGTTTGCGTTATGCAAGGTTTTTAAATGGGTAGCAAGCCAAGAAACGTGTTCTTCGTTTTTAAAATTAAACTCATCTACAATATTTACAAACCTTGAAATTTTCCAACCTTCGTTTTGATCAACGTAAACTAAGGTGTCGTCAATTTTTAAACTTTTGGCCGCCTTTAAAGAGGTAGCTTCTTTTTGACGGTCTATAACACCGGAGGCTGTATTTCCTGGGTGTCGGTAAACGTAATATTTATCCTTTGCTAAAAACTTAAAAGAACGGTTGTTTAAGCCTTTTTTAATAATTTCAATGTCTTTGATATCCTTGTTTTCACAGTTTAAAACCTTACAAATATTTTCAAATATTTTAATTTTATTGTGGGTTATAAAGTCGGGGTCAAAGGCCTTAAGTTCGTCCATGCTGTCAAACTCTAAAATCTCGCCGTCTTCACATTGCTTTATGTACATAGGTAGTTTGTCAAGGTTTTCTGCATAAACGTTTTCCCAGTAAAGATTTTCCACGCCGTCTCTACCATAATAACTTTCAAGTATTGGCACAAAGTTCTTGGTAAATTCTTTATCATAATAGGCGTGTCCATACATAATCCATTGATTATTACTTGGTTTATTCGTATCATAAATGAGACCGTCTTCATCAAAGGTAAAAGCCCTTTCAACGTAGCTTATACCTTCTAAATAAATCGAACAGTAAAATGCTTTAAATTCGTAATTATGAAAAGGATTTTCAGGATAATAGTTATCAGAACAGCAAATATACGTATTGCCTAAATATTCTTTAGCATGATATATGCTTGAATGGGTATTTTTTGTAGCAAATTCGTTATTAACAACAAGTGTACAACCGAATTTTTCACGCAAATACAAAAACTTTTCCATCATATAGCCAACAACAATAACAACGTCTTTAACGCCTTTTTCTTGTAATTGTCTAATAATGCGTTCGATTAAAACTTCGCCCTTTACGGCAATAAGGCCTTTTGGTTTTTCGTAAGAAACGGGTACGAAACGTGTGCTCATACCGGCCGCTAAAATAATAGCATTATCAACCTTGTGCGGTTCTAACGCTTTTAAACCGCTTTTAGTAATAGTAAGGTTACTATTAATATAGCCTTTTTCTAAAAGCATACTAAAATCGGACGTGTTGTCGGTCTTGCCCTCATAAATATCACGAAGTAGGTTAAATTCTTGTTTGTTTAACATTTGTATAACCTCTAAATATAAGTTTCTTCATTGGGTTTTGATAAATCAAAACTAATTCTTCCCGGGTTATGCGCTACTTGTTTGTCCTTGGGCGGCAATTTCATATAATCGCCGTAAACAGTGGTTAATACTTTATCGTATCTATTGGGAGCGGGGTATTCTTTGCCGCAAAACTCGATGTTGGTGCTTGGCAAAAAATCTTCTTTTTCAAAATAAAATCCCCAAGAATAAAACTGTCTGCCGCGGGTGTTTAAAAATAAATCTCTTAAAAAGCACAATAAACGGTCGGGTAGTTTTTTTAATAGGGGATTGCCAATATTCTTGTTTTCGCGCTTTCCGTGAACGCATTGAGTAAGTCTATCACCAATTTTTTTGCTGATTTTAGAAAAAATTGATGGAGGGTTGCTGTAATTATATAAAGGAATAAGGTCAACAAATATACCGTGATGTTTTTTTAGGTTGGTATCTTCTTTGCTGTAAAAGGCCGTGTTGTTAAGTCTTACTTTAGCAAAGTAGGAGGGGTGATATTTATCGCTT
>JAZULW010000003.1:0-7112 GCA_045603285.1 Acutalibacteraceae bacterium
CAAAAAGGAGAAGCAGTTGCTCTTGGCGATCTTGCTTTTTTTGACGGCGCTGCCGAAAGTGGTCAACGTATTCATTCCCGACTGGCAATGGCTACAAACACCAACCTCGTCAAAGAGTTATTGGAACATTTTGCCCGATTATTGGCTCATCCTGTATCCGATCACCTATTATTTTATCGGGTGTTATCTCAAGGAATATAAGCTGAAATGGCGTCCGCGAACCTTGGCGCTGCTCTCACTCTTGTTGATGGTGGTCAACGGTGCGTATGTGTATTACCGCAGTTACAACGTCAAGTATATTTGGGGCGCGTGGCAAGACTACGGTTCGCTCCTAGTCGTGGCGCAAACGGTGTTGTTCTTCGCGTTTTTCGATCAGTTGAATTACGAAAAATTTCCGTCCTTTCTTGCCAAATGTACCAAACGGATATCCACCCTTAGTTTCGGGGCGTATTTGGTTTCGTGGGTGTTTGACCAATACTTTTATGGAGGGTTAAAACAAGCGCAACCCGACATCCTCGCGCGGATGAAATATTTTCCGCTCATCGTGCCGCTTGTGTTGATTTTTTCACTACTTGCGTCGTTTATTCTCAATACGATATACGACGGGCTTGTGTGGCTGGTGCAAAAAGGCAAGGCACGGCGAGCAGTTTGTCGGCCGATCCCCACCAAAGAGCAGTAGGGATTTAGGGGAATGTACCATTCAGAGTTCGAGCCTCCGTTAAAGAAAAAAACGGCCGACACCAACGCCCACACCCCATAAGGAAGTATTTGTTTTTCAAACAAAAATTCCCCGCACCGTTGCCGAAAGCCTCGCAAGGCGCCAGCCTTGCTGCATTTTCGGCCTCGTTACGGGAAATTTTATCGTTCTACAAAACTGCGAAGCACCTTAAAAAGAAATTTTTGAGTGCAAGAAAAGGAAAAAAGCATCGATAATGCTGACGCATATCGAGGCTTTTTGACGCATAATTGTGCCAAAAGTTTCTTTTTTTAAGGAAATACTGCCTTATGGGGTGTGGGCGTTAGCAAACCCGTATAAACTCAGTAGGCGGTATTTAAGATTTTATCCTTAATTTGTTTCATTCCTTTAATGGTGGGGTGACCGCTTATTTTGTCAATTTCATCGTAAGCGATGACCTGTGCACCGTAACGCGTTCCCGTTTCTTGAAACATAGCACCGATCTCCTCTTTCAGTTCGGTATTCACAAGGCAAATAATGGTGGCATGAGGAACCGCATCTCTTAAAGTTTTGACAAAATACGAAATGGCGGGTAACACGCAAAACAAATCGGCTTTTGTCCAATTGTCGAATTTTGGTTCGCCCAGCGGGTCGTTCGACCAACTGTCATTGGTGCCTCCGAAAACAAACACGGTATCTACGGTATGGGTGTCAAAGAAACCATTTTCTTTCAATTCTTCCAAGCGATGAATGAACGAATTCGTTTTGGAGCAATCAACATTATCATACCCCAAATGACAAATAGTGGAACCGGACCAACTGTTGTTTAACAGCAGATTAGAGCCCGTTTCGGTAAGGAGTTGATGCCACCACGTTTCCTCAACACGGCGCACGTCGGTTGCGCCTTTGTCGGTAAAATAATACGATGCATATCCTTCGGGGATATACCCGTTAAAAGTGGAATAACTGTCACCAAAAATAACAACGTTACCAAAATTCATACAAACCGCACCTTTCATAGAAAGAACAACTTGGTTGTAATGGTTAACACAAGGAGAAAAATAAGATTCATAACGGTAAACAAAGCGAGATATCGCTTTGTTTGACCAGGGTATAAAACGCGGTATTCGCTAAACGTAATCAAACTTGCCAACGACGAGATGAGTGTGCCTGCGGAACCAATGTTGACACCGAGAAGTAAGGAACGATAGTCGGCAGTAAAGCGAGAAAGCAAAATCGCCGACGGAACATTACTGATGCCTTGACAAGAAAGGATAGAAATTAGCAAGGTGTCTTTTACCAAAAGGGAAGAGAGAAGAGCGTTTACAGCGTCAATACGCGCCAAATTCCCCGCAAAAATGAAGAAAAAGAAAAACGTTCCGAGCAAAGGATAGTCTACCATTAGCAGAGCGTCTTTGTCAAGAAAGAAAAGCACAATCGGGATTGCAATAAGGCCGACAAGGAAAGGCACTATGCGAAAAACAATGAGCAGCGAAAAAAGAAATAACGTGAGATACAAAAGCGTTTTTCGAATGTTTAGTTTTTCGGGAAATTCTTCGTCAATGGTAAGGGGAGCGGGTTTGATGATGAAGCAAGCAAGGAAGAGTAAACCGATGGATAGCAAAGACGGCGGCAGCATAACGGCACAGAATTCGCCTGTAGGGATATTGAAGTAGGAATACAGGTACAAATTTTGTGGATTGCCGAATGGGGTAAGCATACCGCCCAAATTGGCAGAAATATTTTGCAAAACGAATAGATAGGCCATATGTTTTTCTTTCCCCGTAGTGGAAAGCGCAAAGTACCCGAGTGGCAAAAATGTTATTAGTGCCATGTCGTTGGCAATTACCATGGAACCCAAAAACGTAATGGCGATGAGCATCAAGAACAAGCTGCGCAAATTACCTGTAAACAAAACAAGACGACGCGCCAAAATAGTGAAAAATTTGATGTTGCGCAAAGCACACACCACGGCGAGGGTTAAAAATAAGCATGCAAGGGTTTTCCAATCAAAGTACGTAAAATATTCTGCATCAGGCGGCACAAAAAAACAGGTAAGAAAAGCGGCCGTGGCTGCAATGCAAAACACAACGTTCTTTTTTAAAAAATGTAACAGTGCGATGACGATCATCTCCTTGCCGCTTGCCATCATACACCCATTTTTAATATATTTCAAGAGAAAACGACATAAAAATCCCCGAGATATCGGCGGGAGATCTCGGGGATTTTTGTTATTTGGATTTCGGGAACAAGACACCATTGTAGAAAATCTACTTTCAACCGTATTTTGTTGCAAAGTTCTTTACTTTTACAGCAAAAGCAAAAGCGAATCCCCGATTTCGAGCAAGGAAAATCGGGGATCTGTTTTTACAGGTTAAAATACTTATCGTACTCGGCGGGGTGAGGAATGGCGGCCAACTGGCTGCATTCTTCACGCTTGGTCTTGATGAAGTTTTTAAGCAATTCTTCGGGAAATACCCCGCCTGCGGTAAGATAATCGTGGTCGGCCTCCAACGCATCAAGCGCTTCGGGGAGAGAGGTGGGAAGACCTTGTAATTTTGCTTTTTCTTCCTCGGGTAGGTGGTACAAATTAACGTCGTACGGACCCCAACCGTTTTCGTGCGGGTCGATCTGATTTTTGATACCGTCCAAACCGGCCATCAAGATGGCGGCATAGCAGAAGTAGGGGTTGCAAGACGCATCGGGATTGCGTAACTCAAAACGACGTTTGTCGGGAGATTTGGCGTAGGCAGGAATACGGATGACCGCACTGCGGTTGGAGGTGGCATAGCCCACCGTAACAGGCGCCTCAAAGCCGGGAACCAAGCGTTTGAAGGAGTTGGTGCTCGGGTTGGTAAGAGCGCACAAAGAATGGATGTGCTTGAGAAGACCGCCCATAAAGTAGTGGGCTTCTTTGCTCAAACGGGCATATCCGTTATCGTCGGAGAACACAGGCTTTCCGTCTTTCATCAACAACATATGCACGTGCATACCGCTGCCTGCTTCGCCGTAGATGGGTTTCGGCATAAAGGTGGCGGCCTTGCCGTATTTTAAAGCCGTGTTGTGGATGATGTATTTGATCATCATCGTCGCATCCGCCATTTCAGACATTTTGCCGAGTTGCGGTTCGATCTCGAACTGACCGGAGGCGGCCACTTCGGGATGATGATAGTTGATGGCAATACCGGCATCGCGCATATGCATGCACATTTCGCTGCGGCATTCGTATGCTATATCAAACGGTTTTGCAGTGTGATAGGCTTTTTGCTTGGGAACAACAACGCCCTTGCCTTCTACGCCGCTGTTCCAATAAGATTGCACGGCATCGATTTGGGCGGTGATGCTGTTGGGCTGTACTTCCCAACCCACTTCGTCAAACAAATAAAACTCAAATTCGGGGAGAATGAGCATCGTGTCGGCCACGCCGGAATCTTTCATATACTGTTCAGCGGCAAGTACAATGTTGCGCGGATACTGTGCCAGCGGACGGTTTTCGGGCGCATCAATAATCATAGCATTGCCCGTCATGGAGAGGGTGGGGATGGTGCAAAACGGATCGATAACAGCGGTATCGGGGTCAGGGATAAACACCATGTCGCTCTTTTCCACGACCGCATATCCGTAGTTGGAAGCGTCGAAACCGATGCCGCTTTTAAGGGTATCTTCCGAAAAGTTTTGCGCGGGAATGGTAACGTGACGATACTGACCGTTAATGTCGACCATCTTAAAGTCGATCATTTCGATGTCGTATTCTTCGATCATTGCCAAAATATCGGATACTGTTTTGCTCATATGCACAAATCTCCTTACTATGGATTTGTCTTAAGGATACATCAAAAATTGCAAAATAACAATAGAATTTTTTATTTTTGGGGCATTAGCAAATAAAATTAATAAAAAAGGCAATAACCTGTTGACCATTTTTCTGTTTCTATATATAATAATTATCATTGCAACCATTAAGGGCGAGGGATATGTGAAACATAAAAAGGATTCCATGAAAACGCATAAGAAGAGTTTGTTACAAGCTGTAGAAACGGCTATTGATATGAACAACAAAGGGGTGAGAATATATGGAGGAAAAAGCAATTGGACAACTGTTGACACAAATTCTTTATTCTGTTTTAAATGAAGATGAAAAAAATGGTGATCTTAACGAGAAGTTGTCGGATGACGTTCTTTCTTCCATATATCTCTTTGCCAAAAAACATGACCTTGCGCATATTCTCGCCCACTTTGTTTATCAAAATCGTATTGATGCGAAACCGAAACTGCTCAAAAAATTACAGCATGAAGAATTAATCTCCGTATATCGATACGAACAAATGCGCTATGCTTTTGACGAAATAAGCAGTGCCTTTGATGCAGCTAATATTGCGTATATTCCGCTAAAAGGCGCCATTTTGCGGCCGTATTATCCGTTTGAAAGTATGCGTACCAGTTGCGATATCGACATTTTGATACACGAAGCTGATCTGCCGCGTGCGGTTCGCGCTTTGCAAAATAAAGGATACCAAAGCGGTGCACAACAGTATCACGATGTTTCTCTGTATTCGCCAACGAAAATTCACCTCGAACTCCATTTTACCATACAAGAAAATATGGAAAATTTGGATACGATTTTGAAAAATGCCTGGCAATACGCTGTTTTGTCACGCGGTAATCGCCACGATTTTCAAGATGAGTTTTTTGTGTTTTATATGTATGCGCATATGGCATATCATTTCCTTTGCGGCGGTTGCGGTATCCGCTCGTTGATGGATATTTGGGTGATGGAACATAAGATGAATCTCTCGTATACCCGTGCTAAAGGTTTGTTGGAAAAAGCAGAAATCTACCAATTTGCGAAAGAGATGAGCAACGTTGCGAATAGTTGTTTTACTCAAAATGGTCGCGATGAATTTACGGAGTTGATTTTGGGGTACATATATAAAGGCGGAATTTACGGTAATGCGGAAAACAATATGGCGGTGCACAAAGTGAGATCAAATAGTAAATTTATCTACGTTATGCAACGACTGTTTTTGCCGTATAATGCTATGACGATCCTGTTCCCCGCGTTGAAAAGAGTGCCTTTTTTGCTTCCGTTTTGTTGGATCGTGAGATGGGGAAGAGCGTTGCTTGGCGGAGAAAAAAAGAGATTGGCATCGGAGGTTTCGCATCTCAACACAGTCCAAAACGATAAGGTCGCACAAGTGAAAGTGATATGTGAACGTCTTGGTTTGCTTTAAAAAACTCTCAAGCACAAAAACGTGCGTGAGAGTTTTTCTTGCGTTAAGGGAATTAACCTGCTTTTTCGAAAAATTATGGTTCGATTTGTATATGAATATTCCCCGTGTCGGTGATAATTTCACATTTTCCGCCGGTCGTTGTTTTGGGCACGTTAACGTTGCCCGTATCCGTTTGTGCGATAAATACTTTGTCAGAAAGAAGCGTACCTTTCACACTGCCTGTATCGGTTTTGATACGGATTGTGGAGGCATCACATTTTTCAAGTTTCACATCACCGGTGCTTCTTTCAACAGAAAACGTTTGAGAGGCAACCACATTCTTTAAAAAGAGGTCGCCTGTGTTTCCGTTTGATGTGAGGTTTTGACAGGTGATGTTCGTCAAGTTGGTTTTCCCCGTAGAAACACCCACGTGGATATCGCCGCCACAAACCACGTCGGTAACCCTTATTTTACCTGTGGAAACCGAAATATCAAGCGCATTTGACGATACGTTTTGCGTTGTAATGTTGCCGGTACTTGCTTTTATCTTGATGAAAGACGATGCAGAAGCCGCATTGGCAACATCGCCCGTGCTGGTGTTTACCTCAATGCTTTCAAAAGTAAACTCTTTCGGTATTTTCACATCGCCCGTGTCGGATTTTACAGAAAGCCTACCATACTGTCCTTGTGGAATGTAGACGGTAACGGTAGGAGTGTCAAACGTGAACCCAATGTGCTCGTACCATTTTCGAGTATCAACGACCTCGACAACAAGCGTACCATCCTGAACCGAAACAGAATGCTTGCTGTTTTTTGCTTCGTAACAGGTAATGGAACTGCTTGCGCCGTCGTGGGGCAGAAAGACTACGTCCGCGGTATCGGTGATAACCGAAATGTGTTGATATTTTTCTTGAACGTTGTAGGTGTTGGTTTCGTATTTTCGGGTCGAAAGTTTTGTAAAATCCCAGTTGAACATACACATCACGCCTGCGAAAAGCAAAGCACCTGCAATTGTCAAAAAAGTAGCGGTGATCAGCCATCGTTTTGTTTGTTTCGTCATATGGCACTCTCCTTTTTAATCAACTGTTTTTTGAGATAGAGTACCGTCTTTTTGGTAAGAAACAAGATGCCGTTGGTTGCTGCTTTACAACCGTAAAAAAGGAAAATGGAGAGTCCCGCGCATATAATTCCCATACCGATCATTGCAACACCTGCGAGAGCGCTGT
>JAZULW010000004.1:0-5590 GCA_045603285.1 Acutalibacteraceae bacterium
GGGTTGAGCACGCTGTTGCAACCCACTTCCGCAAAATCACCCACCATCGCGCCGCATTTTTTACGGCCGGTTTCCACGCTTTCGTTGCCGCTTCGCACCGTAACGGGTGTTTTGTCGCTTTTCACGTTGGAGGTGACAGCCCCCGCACCGAGGTGTGCCTTATAGCCGAGAACGGAATCTCCCACGTAGTTGTAGTGCGGCACTTGCACGCCGTCAAACAACACACAGTTTTTCAGTTCGGTGGAATTGCCCACCACTGCCCCTTTGCCGATCACCGCACCGCCGCGGATAAACGCACCGTGGCGGATATCGGCTTCTTCGTCGATGATACACGGACCGCTGATATGAGCCGACGGCGCGACGGTTGCGCTTTTGGCGATCCAAACGTCTCCCTCGCGCCGTTCAAAGCGATCAGGGGAAAGGGTTTTTCCCACCGTGCGAATGTGGGCGCTTAACTCATCTAACACTTCCCACGGAAATTCCACCATCTCAAACCACGCACGCAAGCGGGTGTGTTCGAGATCGTACAGGTCGGATACGGTCAACATCGTTATTCCTTCTTTCATTCCACCGTCACGCTTTTGGCAAGGTTACGGGGATTATCAATGTCGCATCCGCGCAAAAGCGCCAGGGAATAGCCGAGCAGTTGCAACGGAATCACTTCCAGCGAGGCCGCAAACAACGGATGTGTGGAGGGTACGGCAATGGCGGTATCGGTTGCTTCACATCCCTCCGGAACCACCAGCAACACCTCGGCACCCCGCGCTTTTACTTCTTGCACGTTCGAAAAGGTCTTTTCGCGGATACGGTCGCAGCACGCGGTGGCCACCACCAACGTGCCGTCTTCGATCAGCGAAATGGTGCCGTGTTTGAGTTCTCCCGCGGCGTAGGCTTCCGAGTGGATATAACTGATTTCTTTGAGTTTGAGCGAGGCTTCCAGTGCCACCGCGTAGTCGAGCTGCCGCCCGATAAAATACGCGTGTTCCAACGCGGTGTACCGTGTGGCCAGTTGTTTTACTTGGGGTGCCGTTAACAACGCTTTGCGGATGCCGTCGGGCAAGCGTTTCAATTCGTCTATCAGGGCATGATATTCGTCGTCATCCAATCGGCCGAGCCGTTGCCCCAAATACAACGCGATCAGATACATCATAACCAATTGGGTGGAGTAAGCTTTGGTGGTGGCGACCGAAATTTCGGGGCCTGCCCACGTGTAAAGCACGTCGTCGCTTTCGTTGGCGATGGTACTGCCCACCACGTTGACTACCGATAACACCCGTGCACCACGCGCTTTGGCTTCACGCAGGGCGGCCAGTGTATCCGCCGTTTCGCCCGACTGGCTGATGATGATGACAAGCGAGGAAGAGCTCACAAGTGGGTTGCGGTAGCGGAATTCCGAAGCAAGGTCCACTTCCACAGGTAACCGCGTTACTTCTTCGATGACGTATTTACCAACGACCCCTGCGTGGTAGGCGGAACCGCACGCCACAATGTGAATACGGCGAATGGCGGACAGTTGTTCGTCGGTAAGCGAAAATTCATCCAACACGATGCGGTCGTTTTGGATGCGGGGCGAAAGCGTGGCCCATACCGCTTCGGGTTGCTCCATCATTTCTTTGAGCATAAAGTGGTCGTAGCCGCCTTTTTGGGCACTGTCCACGTTCCACGTCACCTCCCGCACGGGACGGTCCACCGCGTTGCCGTTTTCGTCAAACACGGCAAACCCGTCACGGGTGAGGTGCGCAATATCTCCGTCACAAAGCGAGAGAAACCGCCGTGTGTACGGGAGCAGGGCGGGGATATCCGAGGCAAGGAGATATCCATGCCGACAAAGGCCGACAACAAGCGGACTGGCGCGCCGCACGGCAAACAATTCGTCGGGCGCGTGGGACGACACGATGCCGAGCGCATACGCACCCGTCAGGTCTGCCACCATACGTTGCACCGCCGCCAGTACGTTCCCATCATAGTGCTTTTGCAACAAATGCGCCATCACTTCGGTATCGGTTTGCGAGGCAAAGGTGACACCCTCGTGTTGCAATTGTTGTCGCAACACGGTGTAGTTTTCCACAATGCCGTTGTGCACCACCGCGAACATCCCGTCACCGCTTACGTGCGGATGCGCGTTCTCGTCGGTGGGAGCGCCGTGGGTGGCCCAACGGGTATGCCCAATGCCCACGGTTTGGGGCAATTGTTCGTGATACAACGCTTTCTCCAGCACCGATAACCGTCCGGCAGACTTATAGACGCATAACGTTTTGCCGCCCAAGGCAATGCCCGCCGAATCGTAACCGCGATATTCCAGTTTGGAAAGCCCGTCTAACAACAGCGGCGCCGCGGGTTTTGTGCCGATATATCCTACGATACCACACATAGGTGTATTCCTTTCTTGTGTAAAACTTCCTTTCTAGTGTTGTCCAACGGTGGAAAAATGTTCTCTCAAAATCGAAAAGTGCAACTTTTTTGACTATATTTGCAAATAAAAGCCACGAAACGGCGGCACCTTTTTTGGAAAACTTGTGGCTTTACTCAGCAGCTCCTCTATGGTATACTATTCGCAAGGACAAGGAGAGATGAACCATGGCGAAACAATGGGATTGCGTCATTGTCGGCGGCGGTGCTTCGGGACTGGCGGCGGCGGTGTTTTGCGCGCAAAAACTGGGTGGTGAGCGCGTGTTGGTGTTGGAAAAAGGCCCCCGTGTCGGCAAAAAACTGCTCTCCACGGGCAACGGGACGTGCAATCTCTCCAACGTGGCCGCTGCGCCGCCGTATTATCACGGCGAAGACCCGGCGTTTGTAAAAGCGGCATTGGAGCGTTTCTCGCCGCGGGATGCCATCGCCTTTTTTGAAAGCATCGGTGTTGCGTGTACGGTGCGCGAAAATGGGCGCGTGTATCCGCGGTGCGAACAAGCGGGGGCGGTGCTTGACTGTTTGCGCCTCACGCTGGACACACTCGGTGTGGCGGTGCGGTGCGATACCGCCGTTACGGCCATCATCAAAGAAAAGGACGGTTTTGCCGTCAAAACTGCCGCTGAAACGGTGGCGGCCAAACACGTGATGCTCGCGGTGGGCGGCGCGGCTTCGCCGTCGCTCGGCGGTTCGGCAGACGGATACCGTCTGGCTTCCGCTCACCGCAAAACCCCGTTGTTCCCCGCCATTGTGCAAGTGAAGACCGACACCGCCTTTGTTCGCGCGATGAAAGGATTGCGTGCCGATGCGGCGGTTGCCTTTGTGTTGGACGGCCGTCCTCTTTGCGCACATACGGGAGAAGTGTTGTTTACGGAATACGGGCTTTCGGGCCCCGCGGTAATGCAGATTTCGCGCGTGGTGGGGGAATGGGAGAGACACAAACGCGGCACGATGACGGCCGTGCTGGATCTGTTGCCCGACCTTTCGCGCGAGCAGGTGATGAACGAGTTGCGTGCGCGGCGTGTTTGGGGGCGGCGCGGCGAAGATTTTTTAACGGGCTTGCTCAACAAACGCATCGGCCAAACCGTCTGCCGCGCGGCGGGGATATCTCTTGCTGAGGCGACCGACTGTCTTTCCGATGCACAACTCGGCGCGGTGTGTGACACGATAAAAGGGTTCACGGTGACGGTGCTCGGCACCCAAGGATTTGGTGGTGCACAAGTCACCGCGGGCGGTCTTGCCACCGGGGAGATCCATCCCGAAACGATGGAGTCGCGCCTTGTTTCGGGGCTGTATATCCTCGGGGAAGCGATGGATGTTGACGGCGACTGCGGCGGATTTAATCTGCAATGGGCGTGGTCGTCTGCGTATGCGGCGGCGTGTGCCGTGGGAGGTGCGCGATGATCCGTGTGGGCGGGTTGCGGTTGCCGCTTTCGTATACCGAACTTGATCTGCGCACCGCTGTCATCAAAAAATTGGGGGTTGCCCCGAAACGCATTGCCGCGTGTTCGCTCTATAAACGCTCGGTGGATGCTCGCCGCGGCACGGTGTGTTTTGACGTGACCGCCGCCGTGGAACTGACCGACGAAGCGGCGTTTTTGAATCACTGCCGTGTAAACGGGGTGGCACCGTTGTTGCCCATGGTGGTGAAAATTCCCCGCGTGAAAGAGCCCAAAAACCGCCCCGTCGTGGTGGGGAGCGGCCCGGCAGGGCTGTTTTGTGCGCTCTTATTGGCCAAAGCGGGCGTGCGGCCGTTGCTGCTCGAACGCGGTCGTCCTGTAGACCAACGCAGGGACGACGTGGCGCAATTTCGGCGCACGGGGGTGTTGGACGTGCACTCCAACGTGCAGTTTGGCGAAGGCGGCGCAGGCACCTTTTCGGACGGGAAACTCAACACGGGCATCAAAGACCCGTTGTGTCGGTTTGTGCTGGAGGAACTGGTAAAAGCGGGTGCACCCGACGAGATTTTGTGGCAAGCCAAACCCCACGTGGGGACCGACCGTTTGTGCGGTGCCGTCAAACACCTGCGTGAGCAAATTTTGGCGCTCGGCGGAGATGTGCGGTTCGAAACCGCTGTCACCGATATTGTGGTGGATAACGGGCGGTTGACGGGGTTGGAACTCAACGGGGCTGAAACCATCGCGTGTGAACAGGCCGTGTTTGCCATTGGCCACAGTGCGCGCGATACGGTGGAAATGTTGTATCGCCGCGGATTGCCGATGGAGAAAAAACCATTTGCGGTGGGGGTGCGCATTGAACATCCGCGCCGGATGATTGACCGCGCACGGTACGGCGCATCGGCCGAGCATCCCGCCCTCGGTGCGGCGGAATATAAACTTGTCACACATTTACCAGACGGACGCGGCGTGTATACGTTTTGTATGTGCCCCGGCGGTGTGGTTATCGCCGCCGCTTCGGAAGAAGGGGGCGTTTCGGTCAACGGGATGAGCGAATTCGCGCGTGATGCCGAAAACTCCAACAGTGCGTTGTTGGTGGGGGTATCGGTGGATGATATGATCGGCGACTCGCCGCTTGCGGGCATTGCCTTGCAACGGCAGATGGAACAAGCCGCCTACACCATCGGAGGTGGCGGCTATCGTGCACCCGTGCAGTTGGTGGGCGACTTTTTGAAAGACCGCGCCTCTGTCGCACTCGGGGACGTGAACCCCTCATATGCACCGGGAGTGACCCCAACCGATTTACGGGGGTGTTTGCCGCCGTTTGTGTCCGATTCGCTCAAACAAGCGTTGCCGCTCTTCGGCAAGCAACTGCAAGGATTCGACCGTTACGATGCGGTGCTGACGGGTGTGGAATCGCGCTCGTCGTCCCCCGTTCGTTTGCTCCGTGATGCGTGCGGAGAAAGCACGGTTAAGGGGTTGTATCCGTGTGGCGAAGGCGCGGGATATGCGGGGGGCATCACCTCCGCCGCCGTGGACGGTATTCGCTGTGCGCGGTGGATCTTGGAGCAATACCAATAAAAAAGAGCATGGCTTCGTAAAAGCCCTACTCTCAAAGACAGTAAGAAAAACGAATCAAATACAACCGAAATCGTATCAGTCGGCTGCCGCCGACAGCGCCCCTGACAAGGGGAGCCGGCAAAGATTGCCAACCCATTTACGGGTCGCCGCTGATCGTTGCACGGCCGGCAGGGCAATAAAAATCGAACTTGTGCGCAGCCGGTAGT
>JAZULW010000005.1:0-26796 GCA_045603285.1 Acutalibacteraceae bacterium
CTATGCGCAAGAACGCAGTAATACTAGCGTATTACAAGTGATGAGACGAGAAAAAACAGAAAATTATTATCTGTCAGGCGTGACGGGTTCAACTCTCGTCAGCCTATGGTTGTGAGGAAAGTCCGAGCCCCGCAGGGCAGAATAGCGGCTAACGGCCGCCGAGGGTGACCTTAGGGAAAGTGCAACAGAGATATACCGCCGCCGTTTTCGGCGGTAAGGGTGGAAAGGCGAGGTAAGAGCTCACCGGCACACAGGAGACTGTGTGGCCCTGCAAACCCTATCCGATGCAACGCCGACAGAAGCGATACATTGGCCCGATGTGCTTCGAAGGGCGGCTAGAGCTGCTTGGCAACAAGCAGTCGAGATAGATGACTGTTCAAGACAGAACTCGGCTTACAGGCTCACTCCATAAATAATCAACAAAACAGCACACCACTTTTTTCGGTGTGCTGTTTTTTTATAATATATTTTGTAAAATGGGAAGATCGATTTCCAACTGTTTTTGCAATAACAACCGACAACGGGAAACATCAATTAAAAAATGATTGATTTCGTTGAGTTCCAAATACAGTGGTAACAGTAATACGGTTTCTTCAATTTCTTTAAGTTCATTGTGTCGCAAGAACATAGCAAACATTTTGGTTCGTTCGCCGAAGTCCCGTTTTAGGGTGGTCGCCGTTTCTAAAGCGCTCGTATAATCTTGGCGACGGCAAGCATCTTCCATCGTATGCGTCATATTTATCATACTTTGTAACTGCCGTTTTTCAAGCGAAAGCGTGGCAATGCAAGACGCAGCAATCACCACAAGGAGGGCAAGGGCAATGTAAATACGCTTCATTTTATGCACTCCTTGTCAACGATGTTAACAACGCCGTTTTCATCGGCACTCATCAATAGAACATTCTTTATTGCGAGGCCGCGTTCGGCTAGTTGTTCCTCCAGCCATTGCTTTGTAAAGCCGCAAAATTTCAGTCCCCATGCCACAATTTGTCCGTCGTTGATCACAGGGACGACAGGGAGTTTTTCCTTTGTTTTTGGGTTTTGAAAAACGCTGATTTTTCCGTTTGTTTCCGCAACGGCGCACGCGACAGAACGAAAATCGAACACGCCTTGTTGACGCAAGGTTTCCGTTAGGTCGTCCACACCAAGCCGCAATTGGCGCAGTGCATTTTGAGAAACCACACCATTTTGGATGATAACCACGGGATTACCGCTGATAACGTTCGAAAGTTTTCCGCTTTTCATCATCACGGTGGAGAGTATCAGTTCCAAACATACGAGTACAGCAATAGGAACCAATCCACTGATAAGGGGGATACCGCTTTCTTGCATGGGAATCACGGCTAAATCGGAAATCAGCAACGTTACCACCAATTCGATCGGTTGCAATTCGCCGATTTGTCGTTTTCCCGTAACGCGCAAGGCAAGAATTAAAAATATGTAGATGATAACGGTGCGAATGGTAATAACAGTCATAATCGATCCCTCCGTCAACAGTATGGACATAAGTAGGCGGGGATATTCAGCGTATCACGGGGAAATCTTATGAACGAGGTGGTTGTATGAGCGAAAAATCGCCGCTTGTGACATCGTTAAAAGAAAATCTAACCAAACTGAAATGTGAGTTTGCAAACAGTGCTGATTTGGTGATACGGGAAATACACGTGGCAGGATACGATGCTGCCGTTGTTACGGTGGAAGGAATGATTGACCGCCATGCAGTGGCCGATGCGGTAATCTTGCCGCTTGTGCAATTAAAGCAATCTTTTTCCGAGCCGTCTTTCGTATTTGACTATGTAAAAGAGCACGTGCTCGGTATTGTGGATATTTTGGAAGCGAAAGACACGCAAACGTTGTCAGAACTGATCGTTTCCGGTTTTGTGGCAGTTTTGGTGGATGGTGTGGATACGGCCGTACTCGGTGGTATGCAAGCATTTATGATCCGCAGTATCGGCGAACCTTCTACCGAGGCGACGATACGCGGTTCGCGCGAAGGCTTTACGGAAGCGGTACGTATCAATATGTCCATGATACGGCGCCGATTAAAAACACCTCAGTTGATGTTTGAAACTCTTACCGTCGGTACAACAAGTCAAACGGCGGTATGTCTTTGCTATTTACGGGACCGTGTATCCCGCCGTTTGTTGTGTGACATTCGACGAAAAATACAAAACTGTCCCCTTGAAACCGTACTTGATTCGGGATATTTGCAACCATTTTTAGAAGAGAAACAACACGCCCCTTTTACGGGAGTAAGCACGACAGAGCGTCCCGATACTTTGTGCGGGAAGATGGCGGAAGGGCGCATCGGCGTGTTGGTAGACGGTTCCCCGTTTGCGTTGGTAATTCCGTATTTGTTTGTGGAGCATTTCCAGTCAATGGACGATTATACACAGCAGCCGCTTTACGTTGGGTTTATCCGCATTATCAAGTACGTAGCCTTTTTTGTGAGTTTGTTTTTGCCTGGTGTGTATGTGGCCATCGGTACCCACCACGCGGAAATGTTGCCCTCGGTGCTGATGCTTTCGTTTGTCAATTCTGAGCGTTCAACACCTTTTCCGCTTACGTTTGAAGCGTTGCTTATTCATTTTGTCTTTGAAATTATGCGTGAGGCGGGGCTGCGTTTCCCCAAGTCGGTCGGCCATGCTGTGAGTATTGTGGGTGCATTGGTAATCGGAGAATCCGCAGTACGGGCGGGTTTAGTAGGCGCGCCGATGATAATTATTGTCGCCCTCACGTCCATTAGTGCTTTTGTTATTCCGTCGCTTTATGGAAACATCGTTACCTTACGTTTTGCTTTCATCGTTCTGGGGGGGACTCTTGGTATTTATGGGGTACTGCTCGGTGCTTTGCTATTATTTTGCAGTGTTTGTTCTGTCAATATCGATACCATACCGTACACCGCGCCGATCACACCGTTCAGTTTGAAAGCAATGCGAGATGTGTTTGTGCGTGCGGGATGGCCTGTTATGGGAAAACGGCGTTTTCAAGTTCAAAATGTGGTTGGCTCCAATATCAAAGACGGGGAGGGCAATGGGTGAATTCGGTTTCTAAAATCAGTCGAGGGCAGTTGCTTACGCTGTTGTTTGCAGGCCGTTTGTCGGGTTGTTTATTGTTTTCTTCCGAACAGTTTGCAAATTTTTCCATATGGGACTGCTTGATTTCTACCTTTATGAACGGTGCGATGCTGGTTTTGCTTTTTTTGCCTACACTGTTGTTTTTGCGAAGAGGGGAAGAAGGTGTTACCGAAAAAGCATATCGCATATCGAATAAAACAGGGAAAACGGTAGATGGCTTGTATTTGTTGTTGTGTTTGTTTGTTTTATTGCTGGATATCGTACAATTTTCGGATTTTGCTGTAAAAACGATGCGGGAAGGCTTTTCGGTTCCCGTATTGACGGTGGTGTTTCTTGCCGTTTGTTTGGTCGCGTCGCTATACGGCGTTCAGGCGATTGCGCGAGCCGCTACGTTAGTAGCGTTATTTTCCGCACTGTGCCTGCTTGTTTTTTGTGTAGTGCTTTTACCCGAAATGCGGTGGTTTCATTTTTCTCCGCAAGAGACGAGCGGTAGTTGGCGTGCCGTACAAAAAGCATTCATCGATCTTCCCCGTACAGCGGAAGTGACGGCGATCGGTTTGCTCTACCCGTATGTAAAAGGGAGACGAACAGGTCCGTGCGTGGCATTTGGGGGATTGACTGCTTTGTTTTCAGCTCTTGTTAGCATAACGGCTGTGGCGGTGTTGGGTGATTTTGCTTTTGCCACGGCATATCCTTTTTATGCAGCGGTTACCGCCGCGCAAATCGGCGTGTTTCAACGATTGGACGTGTTGATTATCGCCGTATGGCTCGGCACATTTTTTGTTCGTTTCACCTTGTTTTGCATGTTGCTCATCGAACGCTCTCGTAACTTATTTGGTGACAAAGCCGTGTTGCCGACGGGAGTGATTGCGTTTGTCGTACTGACAAGTGCGGCTCTGTTTATTCAAAGCGGTTCATACAAAGGGGAATGGCAGTTGGCCACGGCGGTATATTGGTGGGCGCTGGGCGGTTTTTGTTTTGTTCTTCCGCTTATTTTGAAATGGGGAGGTCGCCGTTTTGAAAGAGCATAGTTATATTGGATTTTTGGGTTTGGCAGTTGCCGTAGTGGTTGTTATTTCCTTTTTTCCCAGTTGCCGTGAGAAAACCAGTATCAGCAATCAAATTGTGGTTACCGCTATGGGAATCGACCAAAATGAAAGCGGCGTAACCTTGACGGTGCAAGCGGTGGAGGCGCTCAAAACATCAGCCAGTCTTTCGGAACAGTCGCAAGCGGCAACAGGGGTTTACCGCGCATCTGGTCCTTCAATCCATTATGCACTGCAAGGATTTTTGAACGAAACGGGACGAAGCACCTACATCCTCCACAATCAACTGATCGTCATCGGAGAAAAAACCGTAAAAGAACATTCTTTGTATGATACGCTGGATTTCTTTTTACGCAATCTGGAAAGCCGAGCGTTGGTGGATGTGATAATCTGTCGAAACGATCCCAAAACGGTGTTGGAACTGCAATCGGAAAACGATGCGATTCCCGCAGAATATGTTGCGCAAATGTTAAAAGAAGGGCAACGATTGGGCGTGGCGGTGAAAGCACGCTTGTTGGACGTGCAACAAACGGCAGGAGGACAGTATGATATGGTAGCGCCCATCATAAACGTTGCGGATAAGACACCGCACTTGGAGGGAACGGCGGTGTTGCATCAGGGGTATGTAGTGGGGGAATTAACACAAGAGGAAACAACGTCGTTTTTATATGCTGCCAATGAAATTGACACCTGCTTGCACTCGAAAAACGGTGTCACTTTGCGAGTTTCTTCCTCTTCTACACGGCTTTCATTTGAAACAGACGGGAAGTGCCATATTCAAATAACAGGACGTGTTGAGATCACAGAAAGCGAAAAGACATTAACGCAAGAAATAAAAGGAGAATATGTAAAAGCATTTGAAGAAGAGCTGGAACGCCGTGTGAAAGCAGTAATGGAAAAAGTGACCAACGAATACAAAAGCGATCCTTTGGCCCTTGTTCGCCGTGCACAGCACGCTTCCAAAAGGTTGGATTTGCAAGAAGCACGGTTCACCGTAACGGCGAATATGCAGTTGACGGAAAGCGGATTTACGACATAAAAAAGCGGCCTTTTGGCCGCTTTTTTAATCAACAGAAATGGTTTTGTCCAAGGAGAAAGAGTATAGCAAACACTCTTTTACAGGCAATTGCAGGGCCGTTTCAAGCGCTTGGCGATACAAGAGCAGTTGAGATCGGTATCGTTCAAGCAATTCGTCGGCGGTACGCACGCGGTCAGTTTTGTAGTCCACAATAACCAGTTGACCATCTTCTTCAAACACACAGTCGGTAATTCCTTGAATTACCAAAAACTCCGAAGTGTCTGCGGGCAGAGAGGGCTCTACCGCATGGGCGGAGAGGCGGGCGGTGAACCGATACTCCCGCAACAAACGAGAGGAGGTGCGCATACGCTCGAACAAATCGCAACCAAAGAAGGTGGCAAGATGGCGGCGGTCGAGAGAGTCAGCCTGTTGTTGGGATAAAAATCCACGTGATACCAATCGGGAAATTTCGGTTTCCAAACCGTCCATTGCCTTTTCAAACGAGGCGAACAACAAAAAGTCGTGCAAGGCGGTGCCACGTTCGGCAGAGGTCAAGCCACTGCTTTCCATAAAGGAAGGACGTGATAGTGCCGCCGATGCAGCGGCGCGCTGTTTATGTGCCACCTCAGAAGCCGCCAGTTTGGCGGGAACATTCGCCAAAGCCGTATGCGGATAGCGATACTGCATACGTTCCAAAACGGCAGCAGTGAGGGCCTCATCCGGTTCGGCGGATGGTTCTATGTCTTTTTCGGCTATGGTTTCAACGTAAGGAATGTCGCACAATTCGATGTTCCATTGTGTTTCAGCGGAAAGCGTCGGAAGATCTTCTCTGTTGATTGCATTTCGCAAAACCGAGCCCGAAGGGTGGCGAAGCAACGCGGCCAATATCCACTCCCCCATAGAGGATGCCGATGTGATAAGGGAAGACGGGATTGTAACGTTGTTCGTAAGAGTGGCCGCAAGTTCTTCCAATGTCACAAGAGGGTCTTTTTGCGCCATTACCAAGATGAGTTTTTCACGGGCGCGTGTTAATGCTACGTACAAAACGCGCAATTCTTCGGCTCGGGAATCGTTGCGAATGGCGATGGATAAGGCTTTACGGGGCAAGGTATCGTAGCGGTTCAGCGTACGGGGATCGCGGCAACGGATCCCCGCACCGAATGTGGGATGTAATAACAAGTCGTCTGACAGGGAACGGGTGTTAAATCCTGTGCCGAGTCCCGCCAAAAATACGATGGGAAATTCCAACCCTTTTGAACCGTGGATGCTTAAAATAGAAACCGCATCACCGCCCGCCGCAGTGGAGGCGGCGGGAAAATCGCCGCCTTGCTCTTGCAAGTTGTCAATGTACCGAATAAAGGCTGAAAGCCCGCGAAAGCCATTTTTCTCAAAGCGTTGGCACAGTGAGTGGAGTTGCTGTAAATTCCCTTTTCGAGCTGCCCCACCCGTGCGAACGGAAACCAACGAGGGGAGGGCGGTATCTTCGTATATTCGCCGTACCAAAGCGTCTATGGTGAGTGAAGCGGCCCACAAGCGGTAGCGGTCAAGTTGTTCCGTGAAACGACCGCACCGTGCTGCCAGAGAAGGTTCTGCTTTTTTTCTTGCCAAACTTACCGCTACATAAAAGGCAGTATCGGGTGATAACAAGCGTATGGTTGCCAGATCATCGGGGGTAAATCCGAACAAGGGCGAAAGCATCACCGCTGAAAGCGGAATATCCAACATGGGGTTATCGACCGCGCGAAGCAACGAGAGTGTTAACCGTATTTCCGCCGTGTTCAAAAACGTGCCGGACGATTCCGGTGCTACGGGAATGCCAAGCCGCTCCAATTCGTTGCGGTAAGCGGCGGCGTGGTCCTTTTTGCTGCGTAACAGAATACAAAAATCACCATACCGTGCAGGGCGAAAGGCACCGTTTTCGCTGACACAGGGTGTGCCGATCATACGGCGAATACGTTCCGCGATCAACCGTGCTTGCGCCGTGTCGCTGTCAATCCCGAGGTCTTTTAACGGTTTTGTGTCCAAAATAAGGCATTCCGTTTCGTGACCGTCTTGTGCCTCATAACGGGCAGAACAAACCAGTTCTTCTTGTTCGTCGTAATTTAACCCGCCGCTTTGCTCCGTCATCAACTGGCGGAACACAAAGTTGACACTGTCGGTCACTTCGCGTCTGCTGCGAAAATTGTTGCCCAACGTGATGGTAACAGGGTTTTGGCTGTCATTGCCGTAAGGCGCGTAAGAGGTGCGTCGGCGAATAAACAATTCGGGCATTGCTTGACGAAAACGGTAGATACTTTGCTTAACATCGCCCACGTAAAATAGGTTGCTTTCATCACGCGATAAGGCGGAAAACAACATGTCTTGCGAAGCGTTGGTATCTTGATATTCATCCACCATAATCTCGTCATATTGCTTGCTAAGTTCTATCGCCAATTCGGTTCGGCGGTAATGGCCGTTCGAGATTGGTTCGGTAAGCAGTTGCAACGCGTAGTGTTCCGCATCGTTAAAGTCCAACCAATTCTGTTCGCGTTTTTTCTCGGAAAAGTGTGCCGAAAAACGGCGAACAATGGCATAAAGAGCCGCAACGGTCTTATGGGTCTTTTGCAGGTCGTCCAAACAATGCCCCTCTGTTCCCGCAAACAGTTTGGCGGAACTCGTAATGCGTTTGCGAACGGTATCGCGCAAGGCGGTAACACGGCGCTTGGCATTTTCGTCGGTGGGTTTGCGAATCTGCTTAAGAGGAGTAAGTGAAAACGCTTCCGCACGGGCAAAACAGTCGTCCCAAGAGAGGCCGTTTTCGATATCGGTGAGCAAGTCGTCCAACACGACAACGTCCGTTTGGAGGGAGGGGAGATAATTGGCGGTCAGTAATTGGTCGTGTTGGCACAGTTCGGACGCCGCCGAAAGCAGTTTTTTATAGCCGATCAGTGTGTCAGTCAATTCGTGAAGCAATAACTCTCCCCAAACGGTTTCGCGAAGCGGTTTGTCAATCTCGTATACCGTTTCCATACGGGAAAGCCATTGGTCGGGGTAGGGGTGTGACTGAATAAAGGTATAAATGCTTTCTACTGCGCTCATCAGCCGATGGTCGTTTTTGCCGTTGGATAACATGTGTACCAGTTCCAAAAAAGCAGGGTCGCCCTCTTCGTAACACTCTTGTAGGGCGGTTTCCATGGCCTCTTTTTTCAAAAGCAAGAGTTGTTGTTCTTCGGCAATTTTAAATTGAGGGGAAAGGTTAAGGCGATACGCATTTTCCCGTATCAAGTTAAAACAAAAACTATGCACGGTACCAAAAGCAGCGCGCGGCAAAGCCAGTTGTTGGCGTTGCAAATGCAAATTGTCGGGGCACTCGGCAAGGCGCTTTGTCAATTCTTTGGCAATGCGTTGTTTCATTTCCGCTGCGGCGGCGTTGGTAAAGGTCATCACCAATAAACGGTCCACATCGATGGGAGATTCAGAGTGTATGAGCTTTTGAATGATGCGTTCCACAAGCACGGTGGTTTTTCCGGAACCGGCGGCTGCCGAAACAAGCACGGTTCGCCCGCGATCATAGATGCAGTTGTGTTGTTGTGTTGTCCACGCGCGTTCACTCATTGTCTGCCACCTCCTCGTTTTCGCATTCGTCCAAATCCTGAAGGGCTTCCTTTAAACTCTGTTTGGCGATGGTGTGGCTCGGGTCGTCCTCTTCGTGAGTGCAAATATCGCGAAATTCGCAATAACGGCACGGGGTATCGTCGGTTTCAGCGGGGATGGCGGCTACCTCACCCCGATGCAACGCAGACGCCATTTCGGTTAAAAGAGAGGATACTCGCTTTTGAATACGCCCGAATTGGGCAAGGGAAGCCAGTGATGAAGCGGAAGAAAGTGAACCGTTTTTGGTTTTGGAAGCGGGGATAAATACACCGGCAATATCTGTTTCCATTAACTCCAAAATAGAAGGGTCATCAATGAGCAACCCGTTCATACGCATGGTGGCAAGTTTTTTTGTTTCTATCTCTTCGTCAGTTGTGCCACGCGATACTTGAATAACGGGCAGTTTGGCAGGAAGATATAACACACCTGCCGGTAAGGTTTCGCCGTAGCGTTTGCGGTCCTCGTGAATGGAAAACAGATAAATGAGCATTTGTAAATTCAGGCCTTCCAGTACTTCCGAAAGGCTAAATTCCTTATTTCCCGTTTTGTAGTCAACCACGCGCACATAGGTACCCTCTTCGTGCTTCAAAACGTCTACACGGTCCACCGTGCCGCGCACTTGTACGGTTGCGCCGTCGGGGGTGCGCAAAATCCACGGCGAAATGCCGTTTCCGTCATCGTCAAAGCGACCGATGGGCAATTCGTAATCCACGGGAGTAAATTGACTATTACGCAATTCTTGTACTACGCGCCAAAGCAGGGAAGCAGACAATTCCGTTAACTGTTTCAATAAATTGTTCAGGCGCGCATCGTGTTCATCCAGACCGCTTAATTGTTCTTTTACGTATAACGCTACTGCTTTTTCGGTATCGTCCGCAATTCGTTCTTTGGTGCAATTTTGCCATTGTTGTTGCACGTAAACGGGAAGAACGGTTTGCATCACATAGTGTGCCAATAATCCTGCTTGCGCGGCGTTCAATTGTGTTGTACGGCGCGGTTTTAAACGAAGGCCGTATTTGCAAAAATAGGCAAAACGGCAACGGTAAAAGGTATCCACTTGTGTGGGAGAAAGCCGCAGATGTTCGCCGAATAAACGGCGGGAAACAGCCGCATCGTCAAATGCGAATGCGGAAGAATGCCGCTTAGCGGCTTGCAGTCGGTTGGCGTAAAGAGGGTCGTGTTCAAACACTTTTCGCAGCGAAGCAACGGTGGAGGAATTTTCAAGCCAATGCGACGCCAAGCGGTCAAAGGCATCGGCGGCGGATTCGGTGTCGGTCGCATTCGTTGCAGTTGCCGTTCCTACGGCGCAATTCGGTAAAATGGTTTTTACCGTTTCAATGATCGTAGACGGGAACAACTCCTCGCCGCCGTTTTGCATTGCATATGTGATGATGAGACGTTCGGAACAAGCTGAAACCGCCATATAAGCATAGTAACGTTCTTCCGCCGCGTGGCGATCGGCATTGTGCACAATGGGAAGTCCCCATTCCATTAAACGGCGACGTTCGCGGTCGGTGAAAATGGTTCCGCCTGAAGGATAAGCGGGAAATACGCCTTCGTTGGCGCCAAGCACAATAACGGTTTTGGGTGAAGTGTAGCGAATACGGTCGGCAGAGCCAATGTGTACGCTATCCAACGTTTGAGGAATGGTGCCCAGATCCATAGAAGATACCGCCAGATGAAATAGGTCTGAGTACTGTTTGGCGGAAAGAGCCGCATTGTCCAGTGCAGAGGCAAACTTATCCAACAACTCCATCAAACAATCCCACAAACGCGCGTGGTTTTCGCTAAAAGCGTGTTCTCCCTGCGCGGTGAGGCGAGCCACCTGAAAGCGCACCATACGGGGAACACGCCATTCTTGCAACAACTGAAATACCGCGGTGGCAAATTCACGACCGTTTCGGTTTCCTGATAAACGTGTTTGAAAACGTTCAAGAGGCCGCACCAAACGTTTTCGTAATACATTTAGCCGTTGAAGGTGATGGGTAGAACTGTCATCAAACGTTTCGCCCAATCCGTCGGGATGACGTTCAAACGGAATGCGCCATGCGCTGCCGCGTACATTCCACAAAAAGGCATAGTTTTCCAAAACGGCAGTAGAAAGGGGAGAAAATCCCAGTAAGCCGCTTTTGCATAAACGGAGCATATCGGCGGTATCCCAACCGCCCGTCACCACAGCCAAAGCGGATTCGACCAACGAAATAAGTGGTTGTGTTAGCACCGATTCGCGTGTGTCCACATAACAAGGCAATCCTTCTCGTTCAAAAGCGCTTTGCAACAATCCGTTATACAGTTCCGGATTGCGCACCACCACCGTGAAATCACGGCAAAAACCGCCGTTTTCACGCAATAAACGTCGTACCGTTCGCGCGGCATAACGGCATTCTTCTTCACGGTCGTGGCAAGGGGTGATGCAAACCGCATCGGTGGACTGTTGGTAGCAACCGGTTTTCCAAGAGAAAAACGATTCTTCTAACTGTTGCAGCGCTTCATTATTGGTGCGGTGGTTTTGAGGCAAGTGGCAGATTTTGTCGGTTGAAACGTTGTGCGAGAGCGCCATCTCGCGCAAGCGCGCGGCGGTATGATCGGCCGTGTAAAAACGGTCGGTCATCAATTCGTTTGCACCGTGCAACCCATCGGAACAAAGGGTTACCGTCATGGCAGCTACGCGTGGCAACAACGCTTCCAAAACGAGGAACTCCTGACCGGTGAAGCCGTTAAAACCGTCAACAAACCAATGGCTTCCATTGAAAAAACATCCCTCTGCAAGGCGTTGGGCCAAAACGGTCAGATCGTCTTGAGGGTCCAGCAAAGCCGTTTGCGCCAACAAAGCCTCATAGGCAGAGAAAATAAGGGCCAGATCTTGTGTTTTTTCTTTTAAAATTCCCGTGGGCAAAGCGGCGGCGGTTTCGCTTAACAGTTCAGGGGTGATTGCACATTGTTTGCATTCCGTCAACATATGCAACAGCTCTTGCAAATACCGTTCGGGATGAAGGTGCTTGCCGTATAAATGTAGTTGGTCTTGAACGGCAAAAAGGGCACGGCTAATCAACAGGAGAGATACGGTGTTATCCATACGTTTGCCGTTTAATTTTCCGCTTTCACGAAACACCAGTTCCGCCATGCGGGTAAAACTGAGCACTTCGATACGTTGAGAAAGGGTGTTGCCAAACAAGGTGAGCAATTGCTTTTCGGTTTCGAACGAAGATTGTTCCGGCACCAGCATATACAAACGGGCCGCGTTGTTTTCCACGAGCAATTGATGCATACGGTCAAACAGTTCTTTTGTTTTTCCCGAACCCGAACGGCCGGTGATCAAATGCAACATAGGAAAACCTCCTTTACTTTTGTCGAAAATTGGAGTACACTGTAGAAAAGGGGGGGATAGCGGTGAAAGACAACACAAGCAACTGCAAAATGTTGATATTGTATGCCTTGTGCGCCGTGTTTTTCTTTATGGTATTGGGTGCCGCGGCAATTCATACGCCGTCCATGATATTTGGTGTTACTGCAGATGAAATGGAAGAAACGCAATTGGATGAATCTTTTGGTAAGGTGAACCTCAACACGGCTTTGAAAGAAGAATTGATGACTTTAACGGGAATCGGCGAAGTGTTGGCCGAGCGCATCATCGCGTACCGAGAAGAAAACGGTCCGTTTGAAAGGATTGAAGACCTCCAAAACGTAAGCGGCATCGGCGAAAAGAAAGTAGAAGCGATACGGGAACTAATTATCGTGTAAAGCGCGCTTGTACAAGTCATCCCACTCGGCATCCGAAACAGAGAAGACACTTTTTAATTGTTTGGTCATCACGGCTTCGCGATTTTGGATAAACGTGTGCATAAAAGCAATGTGATAATTCCAAGTATTCACAGACGGGGCATCAAAACGGTTGTGCTGCCGTTCAATTTCGCCTTCGATCTCGGTGGCGAGTTGGTCGAGAAATACCGTTAACCGTTCTGCTTTTAAAGTTGTTTGCATCAGACGGGCATAAGTCAGCAAAAACTCTTCACGAAACTGCTCGTTTTTTAACAGTGCGGTAAACAACGGATAGTGATAGATTCTTAAATCCGGTTTCGGCGTACCGTCTTTCAATTGTTGGAGAAAGTTGAAATCTTGATAATTCGGAGAGCAAGCCCAATCCATATCGTAGATGATCCATTTCCACTTTCCGCCGGTTGCATCGCGGTAACACCCTGTGTTATTCACACAATCTCCGTTGCCAAAGAAGGTTTGATAGGTGAAAAATTGCATCAACGATGTAGCGTCAATTTGCGACATCACATAATCATAGTGCTCGGCTTTTCTCAAATCGTGTGTTTTCGCGTAATTAATGAGGGCGGCAAGGTTGGGATGAACCGGCTCGTCATTTCTTGTTAAGTTTGGGTGATGTGTCAACTGCACATTCTGAACGGGAATGTCGGTATATGAGGCAATAAAATCTTCGTTTCGTTTTTCGCGCAGATAGTACAAACCGTAATATTGGCCGTTGATATACAAGGCAACGGGTTGCGCCGACTGGATGAGTTGTCCGTCGGTGTTTTTTAATGCCTGTGCACAAAATTCGTCACGCAGTTTGGCTTTGTTCCAATCCGAGCCGGAAGGACGCAACAGCAAATGGTCAAAAACGGAAACGTCCGAATCTTTGAAAAAGGGATACACGATTTCGGTATCGCCCGTTGCTTGGCTTAAATTCAAGGAAAACGCTTTTTGCACGTTGGAACGGGTATAACCACCGGCAATATGAAAAGAACTGTCAAATTCCAGTTCTTTGGTGCCACCTGCAGCAAAATATTCGGTATGCACGGTGGGGCGAAGTGTGTCGTCTTTAAAATTGGTCCATGCGCCTTCGGGGCCAAACAGCAACGAGGGGTCGGTTGTAACACTTACAACCGGTAACGTGTGTTCTGCTTCGGTAAAATACGTTTGTGTGACAACATCGCTTGGTAAATATCCGTCTTGAAAGGCAACGGCACGGAATACCGTTGTGCTTTCTACGGCGAAAACCGTGTCCGGTGTATAAAGCGGGGACTGTTTGGTGGGGGTAGAGCCGTCAAACGTGTAATGAACGGATGCGTTTTTGGGGACAGTTAATGATAACAAGAAGGAGCCGTTGGTATACCCGCCTGTGTGGCTGACAATGGGGGCGGTGGTATAACCGAGAAGGGGTTTTCCGTTGGGGGTGGCCGGCGTGGGTGTTTCAAAAAATACACGTGTCGTACGGTCATTCCCGGAGCGGCCGCTCGTAACCCCGAAACGTTGTTTTCCTGTGGAAAAAGAATCGGTTACGGTGCCGTTTGGCGCTACCAGATATACCTCATCGCCGTTGCTATCCAGCGAAAAGGGAGCACATATCATGCCGGATGATGGAGTGAAGTTTTTATCGCAATAAATTACCAAATATTCGTTCGGTATAAGCGAGATGTTCTCAAACACAAGCCCTGTTTCGGTCAGATTTTCCGTTAAACGGTAGCCGTGAAGAGAAATTTCTTCATCGGTGGTGTTGTGTAATTCTATCCAATCGTAAGGGTTGCTTTCCTCTTTTGACGAAGAAACGGCACAAACTTCATTGATGGTGATACCGGTGTAGACGGCATCGTACAATTCGGTTAACGTGGAGGCGGCAATGCCTTCGTTTGGATTGCCGGGAGTGGGGGTGGCAAACCACACTTTCTCGTTATTTAAAAAGCCAAAGGAACGGTCAGGCTCACAAGCAGGGACGGAAAGCGAAGAAATTGGTTCTTTGTTTGCATATAAGTAAAGGGTTTCTCCATCGTTATCCAACGAGAACGGTGCATAAAACTCGCGATTTTCTTTGTTTTTTCCGGTGAGAAATACCACGACCGATTCATTTGGATTTAAGGTTTTTCGGGGAAAAGAATAGCAGTTGGGTTTGCTCGTATCATCGGTCAATGAAAAGTTGGAGAGATCTACCGCTTCGGCACCAAGGTTGGTGATCTCCGCCCAATCGTAAAAAAGTCCGTCATCATCTGCGAAAGCAGTACGGTTGTCGGGCATAATTTCCGTTATTTGGAGTTGCATTTGGGCGTGGGTGGATGACGCGAAAAACCGTGAGCCTACCAGTAAGGCGACAATAAAGAAAACGGCAATGGCAAAGGTGGCGGGTGCCCATCGTTCTAACCTCGTTTTCGGAATCATGATGTCACCCCGTTCACAATGGATGTGTTATTTGGAAGACCGGGCGTAGGATAGCGAAGAACCGCATATCCGTGTTGGTCTGTATAACCGTATGAATGATCTGCTTCAAGCGAAACAATGGTTGCGCCGCAACAAAAACGGCCGTTGTGGTTGTAAAGAGCAAGAAAGGCATCGCCGGTTCCCAATTTAAAATTGGTGTGGATTTCACCGTTTTCCGTAACCGTATCACGCCCTGAACAACGGACAAGCAAATATCCGCCTGCTTCAACAGACACCCCCGCAGGGAATGTCCATTTGGCAGCGTTACCCAGCGTATCGGTAAGTGAGTATCCCGAAAGTGAGATGGCACGGTCGGAAAAATTGTGAATTTCAACCCAGTCGCTGTAATTGCCGTTGCTGTCATATAAAACAGACTGGTTCTTCGTCATGTATTCGCTTAGGCGCAATCCTTCACTCGGAACGGCCATATCGTTTCCCAAGACGTGACCTTCGGCGTTGCTTTGACCGATGGTAGGGGTGGAAAACCATTCATACACACCGCCGTTTACTCCGTAAGAAAGGCCACAGGCGGTTGCGGGAATTTGCAACAGTTGAAGGATCGTTCCGTCATTTGTGGAAAACACAAGAGAAGTTCCCGATGCGCTTAAACGAAAAGGCAGATGAAACGGGGTGGAAGCGGTGGAATCAGCATACAAAACCAAATATTCGCCACCCTGTATGGTGACCGCGGGAAAACACCATTTTTGAGGATCGTTTGTGTTATCGGATAGATAGCAATCGCCCAAAAAAACAGGTTCGTCGGCGGTGTTGTAGAGTTCAATCCAATCGTATTTGTCGCCGGCGGTCACCACTTCGTTGATGATGACGGCGGCATAATTTTCGGATGTTGTTGTTTTGACACAACCGCTCAAAAAAAGGAGCGGTATGCACAAAAATGCGGTTGACAATAAACGCATAAAGAAACCTCCGAAAAAACGAAAAATGTCATTTTCAGTATAGCAAAATCCATCTCTTAAATCAATGTGTTTTCGAAAATTGGTTGCAAAATGTCGCAAAAGAAGTTACAATAAACAGGTGAGTAAAGTAATAGTAGGAGAAACCATATGAATCATCATTTTTTTGCTATGCTGTCCCGTATGAAATATATCTTTCGTTGGTCTCTTATGCGCAATACGCGCACAGAAAATATCTGTGAACATTCGCAAGATGTGGCGGTGTTGGTGCATGCCTTGGCGTTGCTTCACAACAAGCGGTTTGGTGGCAACGCGAATATTGAACACTGCGTGTTGCATGCGTTGTATCACGACGTTCCCGAAATATTAACGGGGGATCTTCCCACGCCTGTGAAATACAACAATCCCGATATTCAAAACGCCTACCGTTCGCTTGAGGCGGTTTCGGCAAATCGTTTGCTCGAACAGTTGCCCGATGATCTGCGTGAAGAGTACCGTCCGTTTTTGTTGCCGCAAGATGCCGAAAGTGTGGAATATCAGTTGGTAAAAGCAGCGGACAAGTTGGCGGCGCTTATCAAATGTATTGAAGAACTAAAGGCGGGAAACAAGGAGTTCTTACACGCGAAGCGTTCTACGGAAAAAGCGTTGAAGTCAATGAAATTGCCCGCGGTGGACTGCTTTATGAAAGAGTTTTTACCTTCATTTGAATTAACATTGGACGAACAAAAATAAAAACATCGCGGTAGGATACATACCGCGATGTTTTTTAGTTACGTGAGGAAAATTTATCCAAAACGGCATTTTCGCCCACCACGATGATGATGTCGCCGCGACGGAACACATCGTCGCCGGTCGGGGAAACGCGCAAGTTGTTTCCCGAACGGATGGCCACCACGTTGAGCCCGTACTTGTTACGAACTTTGCAGTCGATAAGTGAGCGGTCAACCCACTCTTCGGGGACTTCCAATTCAAGCAAACTGTGAGTAGCGGAGAGTTCCATATAATCCATGATGTTGTTGCCGGCCAAACTTTTGGCAAGGCGGATACCCATATCGCGTTCCGGCATAATGATCTTATCAGCACCGATGCGCGAAAGGATTTTCGCGTGTGCATCGCCCGAAGCCTGTGCCACGACATAACGGGCGCCATGGTCTTTCAACGCCATAGTAGCGAGAGAGCTAATTTCAATATCCTTAATGCACAAAACAACCGCGTCGAAATCCGCAAGACCGAGTTGTGCTAACGCGTCATCGTCCAAAATATTGGCTTGAATCGTGTGGGTGAGTTCGCGTGAAAAATCGTTCACCTTTTCTTCATCCAAGTCGACGCCCAACACTTCCACACCCATTGCGGAAAGCGAACGAGCAACACTGATGCCGAAACGGCTCAGTCCTAACACAGCAATTTGCTTCATCATACATTGTCCTTTCAACCGACCATAATCCGTTCTTCAGGATAACGGATGGCATTATTTTTGTGGGGATTTCCCGAAAGGGTAACCGTTACCGTAAGCAGCCCTACACGGCCCATAAACATCGTGAGGATCAACAAAAAGCGGGAAAGCGGTTCAAGAGAAGCGGTAATACCGGTGGAAAGCCCCACCGTTGCGCAAGCGGAAACAACCTCATACAAGACATGCGGCAACGATGGAGAATGGCCAGCCGCTGATTCTATGATACAAATGAAGAGGGTGTTTGTCAATACAACTGATAAGGCTATCAGCAAAATAGCGTAGGCTTTTCGTATCAGTTGGGTAGGCAAGCGATGTTTTCCTGCGTTGTAATCTTCTTGTTGTAAAACGACGGATTTAAGCCCGATAAACGTGGCGAACAGTGTCGTTGTTTTGATACCTCCGCCCGTAGAGGCAGGGGAAGCGCCGATAAACATAAACAAAAGGCTAACCAGTAATCCTGCCGAAGAGAGGCCTGCTTGACCGAGAGAATCAAATCCGGCTGTTCGCAAGGTAACCGATTGGAAGGCGGCAAGTAAGAGCTTGTCGCCAAACGAAAACGTGTTCTTTCCGAGAGTTTGCGGATTGTTCCATTCGGTAACCAAAATGAAAAGTGTTCCGAAAACAAGTAAAATCAGCGTGACCGATAACACAACGCGCGTGTGTAAGGACAAGCCCTTTTTGGAGGGGCGACAGAGTTCAACCACTACGGCAAAACCGATGCCACCGATGATGATGAGGGCCATCAACACAAGCGAAAGGAGGGGATCGGTTTGATAATTGACAATGGAACATTCAAAACCAAACGGGTCAAAACCGGCATTGCAAAATGCCGAAACCGAAAGAAAGCAACTATAGAATATCCCAGTTCCCACTCCGTATTCGGGAATGAGGCGAATCATCAATACCATAGCGCCAAGTATTTCGGTTGCAAAGGTGACAGCAACGGCGTGTAATACCAGTTTGTTTAAGCCTTGCAAAGAATCGGAACCAAATGATTCTTGCAGCAACAGACGCTCGCGCAGAGAAATGTGTTTGCCGATGATGATAAATAAGATGGCCGCAACCGTCATAAACCCCAAACCGCCGATTTGGATGAGGAGCATAATAACGAGTTTTCCAAAAAACGAAAAAGCAAGGCCGGTATTAACCACCGTAAGTCCCGTCACACAAACCGCAGACGTAGAGGTGAAAAGCGCATCAAAAAAAGAGAGCGGATGCGAAGGGTCTTCGGAGGAAAAGGGGAGGGAAAGCAAAAGAGCACCCAGCAT
The DNA here is from genome assembly GCA_045603285.1 of Acutalibacteraceae bacterium. Taxonomy (GTDB): domain Bacteria; phylum Bacillota; class Clostridia; order Oscillospirales; family Acutalibacteraceae; genus RGIG3009. The sequence continues at coordinate 18,608 of JAZULW010000005.1, forward strand.
AATAATCAGTAAAAAGCCAACAGTCAATACACGTGTGGGTGGCCACCCTTTGCGAACAACTTGTTTCATATATATTCCTCGTTTTCAGTTTAGTACTTGACTGCCCGTGCGGCCAAACAATTGTGCAACCGCTTGCGCGAGCAAATGGTTTTGCGGTGACGAAAGAGTAGGATCTTGCGTATAAATATCACGCGCAGCATCTTGTGCTGTTTTGAGAACCGATACATCCGAGAGCAAATTCGCAATTTTCATTTCGGGTAATCCGTGTTGACGATCCCCGAAAAAATCTCCGGGTCCGCGCTGCTGCAAATCTTCATCGGCGATACGGAACCCATCCGTAGTTTTGCACATAACCGAAAGACGCGCTTTTGCTTCGGGGTTTTGTGCATCGGAGATCAAAATGCACGAGGATGCGTGAATGCCGCGCCCGACACGGCCACGCAGTTGGTGCAATTGCGCAAGGCCGAAACGCTCGGCGTTTTCAATTACCATCAAAACAGCATTGGGCACATCTACACCCACTTCCACAACCGTGGTGGAAATCAAAAGGGAGATGCGGTTTTCAGAAAAATCGCGCATTACCTGTTCTTTTTCCTTTGGCTTCATTTTCCCGTGAAGCAAACCGACGGTATAGCCTTTAAACGGTCCCGCGGCTAATTTTTCGGCATATTGGGTTGCCGCTATCAGGTCGGTTTCGCCCTCTTCTACAAGCGGACAAACAATGTATGCTTGCCGCCCCTCATCGATATGTTTGCGGATATATCCAAATGCGCGACTGCGCTTATCCGTGCCAATGGCGTATGTTTGAATGGGTGTTCTGCCGGGAGGCAGTTCATTTAATACGGAAATATCCAAATCGCCGTATATTATCAAAGCCAATGTGCGCGGAATGGGGGTAGCAGACATAACAAGTAAATGGGGGTTTTGCCCTTTTTCGGCAAGCGTTGTCCGTTGGCGAACACCAAATCGGTGTTGTTCATCAGTAATGACAAGTCCGAGTGACGAAAACGCAACCGATTCGGACAAAAGCGCATGCGTACCGACAACAAACTGTATCGAGCCGTCTTTCACACCGTTTAGCACGGCGCTTTTTTGTGTTTTGGTCATAGAACCTGTTAACAGGCCAACGTGGATGTCGGTGTTTTTTTCAAACAATTTGGAAAGTGAGCGATAATGTTGTTCAGCTAAAATTTCGGTAGGTGCCATCATCGCGCACTGGAAACCACCTCGGATCATACAATAGGCTACACACGCCGCTACGGCGGTCTTACCACTGCCGACATCGCCTTGCAACAAACGGTTCATCGGAGTTGTGCCACGCATATCGCGGACACAGTCTGCGACGGCGCGCTGTTGAGCGCTGGTCATGGTGAAGGGAAGAAAAGCGGCAAATTCACCCGAATGATCCTCCCTCAACTGCGCGCAGGTGGTGGCTTTTGTGCGTCCTTTTAGACGCAAAAGGCCCAATTGCAATAACAAGAGTTCTTCAAAAACCAAGCGATTGCGCGCCGTTTGCAAGGCGGTATGGTCGGTGGGAAAATGAATATTTTCAAGCGCGTAGCGATGGGTACAAAGGGCGTAGCGCTGCCGCAATTCAAAGGGGAGGATATCCTCCTCTAGTTGCTTGTCCAATTCGAGTAAAGCGGTAGCAACGGACTTTTCAATGATGCGCGAGGTAAGGCCGCCCGTTAACGGATAAATAGGGCGGATACGTGCGCCGGTTTCCGCCGGCTCAATGAGAGGGGAGGACATTTCGGGCTGACGGTATGTTCCCGTGACCGAGCCAAAAAAAAGATATTCTTGTCCCCTCTCGATTTTGGCGGCAGCATATTTGTTGTTGAAAAGGGTAACGCGCATAACACCGGTGGCATCGGAGGCGGAAAAGCGGTAAAGGGATAATCCTTTACGAACAAACTGCTCTGTCGGTTTTGTGAGGGCTTTGGCTTTTATGCAACAGGGCGTGTCAAACGAAACGTCGCACAAACGTGTAATGACTGACCAATCCTCATAGTGACGGGGGTAGTGGGCGAGAAGGTCGCCGACGGTGATGATGCCAAGCCGTGCGAAAAGTTGTGCCCGTTTTTCGCCCACGCCTTTCAAATATTGAATCGACGTTTGTTCTGTCAACACCGTATAGTCACCTCCTCATTGCAAAAACCGACGAAACCCGAAGGTGTCGTCGGCTTTGACATCATTCAACAGAAACAAAGTAATAATAAACCGGTTGTCCGCCGTTGATAACGGTAATATCCACGTCGTTGCCCACCTTAGCGGCAATGGCGGATTTGGCAACCTCGGCTTCTTCCTCGGTAACGCCTTCACCGAACATCAGCGTAATGAACGATACGCTCTTACCCGCCAAACGACGCGACGAAACGATGGATTTGGCTAGTTTTACAACTGAAGTCGAAACGGAAGAACCGACAAAACTGAGTTTGCCGTTTTCCATTGCTAAAATATCGCCTTCTTTGATGGCGCGGTTTTCAAAATCACTGTCACGTGCGGCAAACGTAAGCGAACCCGTCGTTACATTGTCGGCGGCTTGCATCATCGCCGTAAGGTTATCTTCCACCGATGCATCCGGATCAAAATTGAGGAGCGCGGCGACACCTTGCGGAATGGTGCGGGTAGGCAACACGCACACGCGGCGATCGGCCAACGGAACGGCTTGTTCGGCCGCCAAAATGATATTTTTGTTGTTGGGGAACACGTATACCACTTTCGCGGGTGTTGCTTCCACCGCGTGCAAAATATCGTCCGTAGAGGGGTTCATTGTTTGACCGCCGGATACCACATTGGCGCAACCGAGATCGGTAAACAAATTACGCAAACCGTCACCGGCCGCTACGGCAACAAAACCGAATTCTTCTTCCGGCTCAACCTTTTGTGGGGGTTGGGGAGCGGCGGTTTCTTCAGAATCTGCCCAAGCGGCATTTTCGTGTTGAATGCGCATATTTTCCACTTTAACAGTTTCGAACTGCCCGTATTGCATACCTTTGGAAAGCGCTTTTCCGGGATCATTGGTGTGAACGTGAACTTTGATGATTTCATCGTCATCCACCACCACAACGCAGTCGCCAATGGATTCCAAATAGGCGCGCAGTTGCAAGGGGTCTTTATCGCAACCTTTATCACGTGCCACGATAAACTCGGTGCAGTATGTAAAGGTGATATCGACATCAAATGCCCCTGCGGCGCTCACAGAAGGTGTGGGTGCGGCCGAAACCGCAGAATCGCCTTCCACCACAGCGCCGCCGTGGAACACGTCTTGCATAGCACGGAAAATGATGCACAAACCTTGGCCGCCGGCATCCACCACACCGGCTTTTTTCAACGTGGGAAGCAAGTCGGGTGTGCGTTGCAAGGAAGCTTCGGCTTCTTCGCAAATGACATCCCATACGTGCAAGGCAGAGGGATCGGTCAATGCGGCAACTTCCGCTTTTTCGGCGGCCTCACGCGCCACTGTCAAAATGGTACCTTCCGTGGGTTTCATAACCGCTTTGTAAGCCGCCTCTACACCGAGTTTTAACGCATTGGCCAAATCAGCACCGCCGGCTTCTTCTTTGCCTTTGAGGCCTTTGGAAAAACCGCGGAACAACAACGACAGAATAACCCCCGAGTTACCGCGTGCACCGCGAAGCAATGCGGAAGAGGCGGTGTCGGCCGTCGCACTGACCGTAGGATCGGATAAACGCGCCAACTCTCTGGCGGCGGCAGAAAAGGTCATCGACATATTGGTGCCGGTGTCGCCGTCCGGGACAGGGAACACGTTAAGGGCATCCACTTCTTGTTTCTTTTGCGCGAGGCAGTTCGATGCGGAGATCATCGCATCGCGCAACATCGTACCTTGAATCAAACAGAGCACTCCTTTAATTGTTGCCTGCGCAACGGTTTATTCGGCTTTCATACCGTCAACGTGAACGTTCACTTTTTTGACCATCAGACCGGTGGCCTCTTCAACCGTGTAGCGCACTTTGTTCACGATGCTTTTGGCGATTTCGGAAATATTCATACCGTAGATAACGCAAATGTGCAAATCCACGACCAGTTTGTTGTTTTCACTGCGAACGCGGATACCCTCGTCGGCAAAGGGGCGTTTGAAGAATACCGAACGCAATCCTTGACGGGTGCCGCTTTTGACCATACCGGCTACACCATAGCAAGAAGAAACGGCATTGCCGATGAGGTAGGAGAAATACTCTTGCGAGATCTCAATCATCCCCAAATGGTTGTCAATGCGGATCATACTACTAACACACACCTTTCTTTGTGCGAAATTTACCGCATACAGTTTACCATAATTTCCGTCTAAAATCAAGTGCGAATTTGAAAGGCGGAAATATTGACAAAAACCGAGCGGATGACTTATAATAGGAAAGATTACAAAAGGGAGTGATACCATGGGCGATACATTAGCACAAAAACTGATCCGTTCCCACTTGGTCAGCGGAGATATGACGGTGGGGGAAGAGATCGGTCTTCGTATTGATCAAACCTTGACACAGGATGCAACGGGCACGATGGCGTATTTGGAATTTGAGGCTATCGGCGTTCCTCGTGTGCGTACCGAGCGTTCGGTTGCGTATATTGACCATAACACCTTGCAGACCGGTTTTGAAAATGCAGATGATCATCGTTACATTCAAACCGTTTGCAAAAAACATGGACTATATTTCTCGCGTCCCGGCAACGGTATTTGCCATCAAGTACATTTGGAACGTTTCGGTATTCCGGGCAAAACCCTTATCGGGTCCGATAGCCACACGCCTACGGGCGGCGGTATCGGGATGCTTGCTTTCGGCGCCGGCGGTCTTGACGTAGCAGTAGCAATGGGCGGCGGTACATATTACATCACGATGCCGCGTATGGTTCGTATCAATCTTACGGGCAAGCTTTCTCCGTGGGTGGCGGCGAAAGATGTCATTTTGGAAGTGCTGCGCCGTATGTCCGTGAAGGGCGGCGTCGGCAAAATCGTGGAATACGGCGGCGAAGGTGTGAAAACGTTGTCGGTTCCCGAACGCGCTACCATCACCAATATGGGTGCGGAACTCGGTGCTTCCACCTCGATTTTTCCCTCAGACGAAATTACGCGCGAATTTATGAAAGCCCAAGGCCGCGAGGCGGATTGGGTGGCGCTTGCGCCCGATGAAGATGCGGTGTACGACGAAGTCATCGACATTGACCTTTCGGCACTTCGTCCGTTGGCGGCTTGCCCGCATTCTCCCGATGCGGTGAAGGCGGTGGAGGATATCGGGCCCATCGCTGTGGACCAATGCTGCATCGGTTCTTGCACCAACTCGTCGCTGATGGATATGCTGAAAGTGGCGGCTATTCTCAAAGGCAAAACTGTACATCCCAACGTTAGTTTGTCCATCGCCCCCGGTTCTAAACAAGTCTACAATATGCTTGCTCAAAACGGTGCATTGGCCGACTTGATTGCCGCCGGTGCTCGTATTTTGGAATGTGCTTGCGGTCCGTGCATCGGTATGGGCCAATCTCCCAACTCCAAGGGTGTGTCGCTTCGCACTTTTAACCGTAACTTTGAAGGCCGTTCCGGCACGGCAGATGGGCAAGTGTATCTTGTCAGCCCCGAAACGGCAGCAGTGTCCGCGCTTACGGGTGTGCTTACCGATCCCCGCACGATGGGCGAAATGCCGATTATCAATATGCCGAAATCCTTCCTTATCAACGATAATATGATCGTGCCTCCCGTGCCGGAAGAGGAAATGGATAGCGTGGAAATCGTGCGTGGCCCCAACATCAAACCTTTCCCCAAAACGGCACCGCTGGCTGAGAGCATTACTGCCAACGTGTTGCTGAAAGTAGAAGATAACATTACGACCGACCATATTATGCCCGCCGGCGCCAAAATTTTGCCGCTTAGATCCAATATTCCCGCGATTTCGGAACATTGCTTTGTGCGGTGCGATCCCGAATTTCCATCGCGTTGCCACAAAGAGGGAAGTGGTTTCATCATCGGCGGTTCCAACTACGGACAGGGCAGTTCTCGTGAACATGCCGCCTTGGCTCCGTTGTACCTCGGCATCAAAGCCGTTATCGTGAAATCGTTTGCTCGTATCCACGTGGCCAATCTCATCAATGCGGGCATTTTGCCACTTACCTTTAAGAACGAAGCGGACTACGATGCCATTTCGCTTGGCGACCGGCTATCTTTGCCGGATGTACGCCGCCGTTTGGAAAACAAAGAAGATATTGTTCTCCAAAACGAAACGACGGGCGCTGTTATTGAACTTAACAGCAATTTCTCAGACCGCCAAATTGCGATGTTGCTTGCCGGTGGTTTGCTGGATTACACACGCGAAAACGGATAACTCCATTACTTGTCGGAAAGGAGGGCCATGATGCAAAAATCGGCATTGCCTTGGTTGTTTCAAAAAACCAAACGCTATCTCCCCGGTGTGTTCCTTTTGGCGGCACTGAATGGCTTGTTGGCCTATTCTTACATTGAATTGGCCCTTCTCTCCGAAACCATTATTGACGCAGCGACCGATGTAATAAAAACAAGTATAGTTCGCGATTTTTCTGAGTGGCTGACCTTACCCGAACTGTACGTGCCCGCGTTGCAGATATTGGGTGTGATCCTACTGCAAGTGGTGCTTAATATCCTGTGTGCCAATGTTCGTGTTCGCGTGAACGGGAATGTCGATATCTGTTTGCGCCAAACGGTGTTTTCTGCCCTGATGCATAAGGAATACGAACAGTTCCATCACTACCATTCAGGCGAACTGATGAATCGTTTGTCTGCCGATATTACGCACGTTTCCGGCGGCGTGACGGGGCTTATCCCCGCCGCGGTGTCCATGCTTACCAAGCTCGTAGGCGGTTTGGTGGTGTTAACCGCGATTTCGCCCGTTTTTACCGCCGTGTTGCTCGGTGCGGGCCTGATTTTGATGTTGTGCAGTCGTGTGTATGGGAAACATATGAAACGGCTTCACAAAGCGTGTCAGGAAACCGAGGGGAAGACGCGTTCCTTTATGCAAGAAGGCCTTGGCAACCTCTTATCAATCAAAGCATTTTCCAACGAACCGTATATCGAAGAGCGTCTGTTGCAACATCAACGGGACAATTTCCGTATGCGCATCAAACGGAACACCGTCAGTAACATTGGCAATACCGCCATTTACCTGTTGCTCAACGGCGCGTATTATGTGGCGCTTGTGTGGGGAGCGGTTTGCTTGGTGGCGGGCACGCTCACCTTTGGTATGCTTACCGCTTTGCTTCAAATTTTTCAACAACTCAAACTGCCGTTACGTAATGCGTCGTCGCTGATGCCGCAGTATTATGCGATGCTTGCTTCTGCCGAACGATTGCAAGAATTGGAATTGTTGAACGATGAAGAAAGCACGTTGGACGAAAATCAAAAGCAACGTCTGTTGCAATCTTTTCGTGCCTTGTCGGTGCGTGACCTTTCGTTTGCGTACGAAGGCGAATCTCCCGTTCTCGAAAACGTCACCGTTACCCTTAAAAAGGGAGAGATTGTGGCGTTGATGGGCGAATCGGGGGCAGGTAAGAGCACTCTTATGAAACTGATGCTTTCCATTTTGCGCCCCGCGGACGGAAATATCTACGTGGAATGCAAAGAGGGCGAAAGGCCACTTAACGCTTCTGCAAGGTGTTTGTTTGCATACGTTCCGCAAGGAAATGCTGTCATGGCGGGTACGCTTCGCGAGAATGTCAGTTTCTTCCGCGCGGCGGTTACGGATGACCAAATTCATCAGGCGCTCAAATTCGCGTGTTTGGATGGGTTTGCGGATACGTTGCCGAACGGGTTGGATACGCCTCTTGGCGAACGCGGTTTTGCTCTATCGGAAGGGCAAGCGCAACGTGTGGCCATCGCACGTGCTCTTGTTAACGAGGCACCGGTCTTGTTGTTAGACGAATGCACCTCGGCTTTGGATGAAGTCACCGAAAGCATGTTGCTTAAAAACATCAAAAATATGACCGATAAAACGGTATTAATGATCTCGCACCGCCATTCCGCTGTTGATGGATGCGACCGTGTGTGGCACTTGCGCGATAAGAAAGTCGAAATATAATAACAAAATTCCCGTATCCAACCGGTTGTTGGACACGGGAATTTCTTTTTTATGAATTAAAATATCAATGAAAATTCGTACAAAATTCGTACACAAAAATTAAAAAACCGCTAAAATAGCGGGTTTTTAAGG
>JAZULW010000006.1:0-27027 GCA_045603285.1 Acutalibacteraceae bacterium
CACGCGACACCTGCACGCAATGGTGTCGGCAACCGGTCGCGCATCATAACTGTATAAACGGTCGAAGTGGAATGCGGTTTGTTCCACGGCCACTTGCGCTACCGGTCGCTGTGCCATATTCCCCTCTCCTTAATCATCAGATCAGTCTTCTGAATACATCAATTTGTAATCGCCTTCGGTAAAATCCGTAATCGCCAAGCTGACGGGTTTTTCCGTGAGGATGATGTTTTTCTCCTCAGCATCTTCCGCAATTTCACGGGCGCGTTTCGCCACCGCGATCACCACGGCATATAAGCTTTCGTTGCCTTTCAATTTTTCAATATCAGTGGGTTTTAACATAGGTCATCTTCCTCCGTTTTGGTGTTTATGTTTTTCGGCTTCAATGAGCGCGTTGATACGCGCGGCAGCCTCTTTCACATCGTCGTTTAATACGACGTGTTGATAGCGGTCAGTATGTTTCAGTTCTTCTTTGGCGGCAGCCAAACGGTTGCAAACACTTTCTTCCGTTTCGGTACCACGGTTGCGCAAACGGCGTTCCAATTCTTCCATCGACGGAACAGCCAAAAACACCGATACGTGCTCGGGCACTTTCGCCATCACCTTTTCGGCACCTTGCACTTCAATTTCCAAAATCACGTTTTTTCCATCGTTCAACAACTGTTCCACGGCCGCACGCGGTGTTCCGTAGTAGTTGCCGTTGTAACGGGCATATTCGAGCAATTCGTCGTTTTTGATCATCTCTTCCACTTGCTCGTGGGTGCGGAAGAAATACTGCACACCGTCCACGTCACCGGGACGGGGGACGCGCGTGGTCACCGATACGGAAAGCACGGTATCCTCACGCATGGATAAAAGTTCCGACAAAACCGTGCCTTTTCCGCAACCTGAAGGACCGGATAACACGATTAGCAAACCGCGGGAATCAGTCGGCATGGTCGTCCTCCTCATCGCTCAAACGATTGGCCACCGTTTCGGGTTGAACAGCAGACAAAATCACGCGGTCGGTATCCGTGATCAACACGGCACGGGTGCGACGACCGTAGGTAGCATCGATGAGCGCACCGCGTTCCTTGGCATCCTGGATTATGCGTTTGATGGGCGCCGATTCGGGACTGACGATTGCCAAAAGGCGGTTTGCAGCAACCATATTGCCGAAACCAATGTTAATAAGTCGCATACGTCCCCTCCGTTACTCAATATTTTGAATTTGTTCGCGAATCTTTTCGATTTCTGCTTTCATATCCACCACCACTTGCGTAAGCGCAAGGTCTTGCACCTTGGAACCAATGGTGTTGGTTTCACGGTTGATTTCCTGCACAAGGAAATCCAATTTACGGCCGATCGGCTCACTTGCATTCATCAACATCTCCAGTTGATCCAAATGACTGCGAAGGCGCACGGTTTCTTCCGCCGTGGCAATTTTATCAGCAAACACTGCCGCCTCGGTCAACAACCGTTGTTCATCCACCGTGACAGTGCCGAGCAATTCGCGCATACGGGTTTCTACCTTCTGCATATGCTCGCGAACCGTTTGGGGCGAACGTTCTTCCACACGGGCAACGTTTTCAAGAAGCAACGCACGACGGGAAAGCACGTCGTCACGCAGACGGGCACCTTCCTGTTCGCGCATCAACACAAATTTTTGCAGCGCGGTTTGCGCCACCGTTTTTACGGCGTTCCAGAGCCGTTCTTCGTCCGTTTCCGTTTTGCGAACGGTAAGCACATCGGGAAAACGTGCCAGATTCATTACCGAACTGTCATCACGCACCGAAAGCGAATCGGCAATTTCCTGCAATGCTGCCAAATATGCTTCGGCAAGCGGCAGATTAACCGCCACATGGGTATCCGCTACTTCGGCTGCTTCAATGGACACATAGGCTTCCACTTTGCCGCGCGCGATACCGCTTTGCAAAAACGATTTCAATTTTTCATCCAAAAACCCGTACGTGCGGGGCAACCGAGACGAATATTCAAAAAAACGGTGATTGACTGATTTGAGTTCAACGGTGATCTCCCATCCGTCAATCCGTTCACAATGGCGGCCGTAGCCCGTCATACTGCGGATCATAGTGTTTCCTCCTAGGCTGTTCACAAATATGACACGACCGAAAGCCGCAAAAAAGCGCGGCTTTCGGTGTGATAAATGTTGATATTTTATACCGGATGTACGTTGTTCTCTTTATCCAAATGCGCGCCGTCAATACCATATTTTTCGTTACGGCGTTTTTCAAAATATTTAAGAGCAACTTGACCGAATTGCGCGTAGCTGAGAACATCTTCTTCTTGTTCGTACCACTCGCTGATCTCACTGCGCAACTGTTCCAACTCAGGTTGTAACAGGTCTGCAGGACGGCAGGTGATGGGTGTTTCGTCCCCGATGATCTTTTTGGTGAACTCCGGATCAATCGGCACAGGCGTAGCACCGTATTCACCACGAACAAGACCTTTGAATTCTTTGGTGACCATCTTATAGCGTTCGCCACCGATGACATTAAACACCGCTTGGGTACCCACGATTTGCGAAGAAGGAGTAACGAGGGGCGGATACCCTGCATCGGCACGCACGCGCGGCACTTCTTGCAACACTTCTTCCAACTGGTCTTCACGGCCGGCTTGTTTCAGCTGGCTCACCAAGTTGGAAAGCATACCGCCGGGAACTTGGTAGATAAGGGCATTGGCATCCACTTCCAACATTTTGGGGTTAAGAAGCCCGTTGTCCATATACTTTTTGCGCAACGTGCCGAAGTATTTGCTCACTTCGTTGAGTTTTACAAGGTCAAGACCCGTATCGTACTCGGTGCCCTGTAAGGCGGCAACCATCGATTCGGTAGCGGGGTGCGACGTGCCCATTGCAAGGGGCGACAACGCCGTATCCACCACATCGGCACCGGCTTCGATGGCTTTCATAAGCACCATATCGGCAATACCGGCGGTGAAGTGCGAGTGCACCTGCACCGGAATGGAAACCGCTTTTTTAATTTCGGAAACCAACTCATACGTCGCATAGGGAACCAACAAACCCGCCATATCTTTGATGCACAGAGAATCGGCACCTGCCGACTCCAACTGCTTCGCATAATTGACGAAATATTCCACGTTGTGCACGGGGCTGGTGGTATACGACACCGCCACTTGCACGTGAGCGCCTTTTTCTTTCTTGGCGGCATTGATGGAGGTTTGGAGGTTGCGAATATCGTTGAGCGCATCAAAAATACGAATCACATCGATACCGTTTGCCACCGATTTTTGCACAAAATATTCCACCACATCGTCCGCATAATGGCGGTAACCAAGCATATTTTGGCCGCGGAACAACATCTGAAGCGGTGTTTTGGGCATATGTTTTTTCAATAAGCGCAACCGCTCCCACGGATCTTCGCCCAAGAAACGGAGGCAGGAGTCAAACGTAGCACCACCCCAACATTCGAGCGAACGATATCCGATATCGTCCAGCATTTCGAGTGCAGGGATCATATCCTCCGTAGACATACGAGTCGCAATCAACGATTGATGCGCATCGCGCAAAATGGTTTCGGTAATGCCAACCTTAGCCATAGTGATTCTTCCTTTCCTTATTGCAGCGATACGAGGGTTTTGCCGGAATCGACACTATCGCCCTTGTTAACGTGCACGCCCGCCACAACACCGTCACGAGGGGCCATGATTTCATTTTCCATTTTCATGGCTTCCAGAATCAACAGAACGTCGCCTTCCTTCACCGACTGACCGGCAGACACCAAAATGTTTACGATGGTACCGGGCATAGGAGCAACCACCGTTTCGGCACCGGCGGCAGGCGCAGGTGCGGCGGCGGGAGCCGCTTGTTCAGCAGGCGCAGCGGCGGGAGCCGGTGCGGGTGCAGCGGGAGCAGGAGCCGCGGCAACAGGCGCCGGTGCGGTTGCTGCTACGGGAGCGGTGCCGCCCATTTCTTCCACTTGCACATCGTAGGTTTTTCCGTTAACGGTAATGTTAAATCTTTTCATAGCGTTTTACCTCTCTATCTTTAGTTGACATTCCATCACAAACGAATATTGGCATGTTTTTTGGGAAGTTTGCTGACACGTTTCCCGAGAAGCATTTCCATATACGCAGCAACCGAAGCACGGGTGTTCTCCACCGCAACAACATCGGTAACGGCACCTTGCGCGGCCGCTTTTTGCGCCGTGCATTCCGTAACACGGTATTCCTCAACCAAAGCTTCACGTTCTTTGGCGGGATCTTTCATTGCGGCCAAACGCTCACTCCACAACAACGGAACGGCCGTTTCGGGAGCAAGGGCCGAAATGGACGCGTTTTCCCACGCGAGAACCACGTCTGCACCCGCCGTTTTCCCGGCAACGGCAATATACACGGGGCCGTAAGCTTTACCGGCAATGAGCGTGATCTTGGCGGTAGTGGCTTCGGCATACGCTTGGTCAAGTTTCATCGCACCTTTGAGGCAACCGAAACCGGCGGCATCCACCACCGTGATAACAGGCAAGGAAAACGCATCGCAAAAACGGACAAAACGCGCCGCATACGAAGCAGCGCAACAACCGATCTTCTCTTCTGCCAGCACCACGATACCGCAAGAAGAGCCGTTGATCCGCGCCAGAGCAGCAAGCGCATTGTCGGTTTGATAAAGCGGATAAAGCGAATGGGCATCCGCCAGCACGTCGGCCACTTGGAGTGCATCGTCCGCCTTAGCTGTGATCGCTTGTCCCGCTTCGTACAACACGGGAGCAGCCAAGTTGTTGGCAGGCAGATAATCCAAAAGCAACCGCGCTTTTTCAATAGCGGCATCCGCATCCTCTGCCACCACATCGGCACTGGTCTTTTCGTCTGCAGAAAGATAATAGTCGGCTTCTTTCGCGGCAATCACCACATCCGCGGCGGCAGCAATCATCGCGGCCGAACCGACACAGGAGCCCGTGATGACCGCAATTTGCGGAACGACACCGGAAAGTTCGTTGGCGGCATACAAAATTTTCGCCACCGCATCCATAGCGGCGATACCGTCGTCCAAGCGGACACCATTGCTGTCAAACAAGCCGATAACAGGGGCACCATTTTGGGCGGCCAATTGATATATTTTTTGAATTTTTGCGGCTGCTACCGTGCTGATGGCACCGCTACAAACCGCTTTATCTTGCGCAAACGCATAAGCCGGCGAATCGTTGATAAGACCGTAGCCGCACACGACCGATGCCGCCGCATCACCGTCTTGCATCAAGCGATCCAGTTCCGTGAAACTGCCTGCATCAAACAACTTGGTTAACTGCGTGCGTGCCGCTTCGTTTTGAGTCATAGTTTCAACCTCCGTACAGACGTTTGGAAAAGCCATCCTACGCCATGGTAATGATTGCCTTTATTATACTGTAAATTTCATAAAATTACAAGAGATTTCACACGAAAAGAGCACAAATTTGTTGCATTGTTCAGCAACCGCCGGCACACCCTTGGCACGGGCGGTTAAAGACATCGGGAATGGATACGGTCGCGCATCCGTTTTCAACAATAAAGCCCAATTTTTGCAGCAAAGAAAAGTATGTTTCATCCCCACAAACAGCCGTAACCGCATTGCGGTTGGCGGCAGCATTGAGTGCGGCGCGAACCAACCATTCTTGCAAATCGGCATCGACCGAACGGCAAGCGAGCAGTTGAACGGTGTCTTTTTGAAGGCGGTACAGTATGTAACCGCTTTCCTCTCCTTTATCCCATAAAACCATTGCGGAAACCGCACCCGTCAATCCTTCACGCGCGGCAAGAACGGCCGCTTTATCTGGGGCGGCGGGATGTATTTCGAACATTGGATTCCACTCTCCCGTTTTTAATATAGTCAGCGGCAATTTTTTGGGTGGTCTTGGAAGCCATCACCAAAGCACGCACTTCTTTGGGGTCTAAATGCCGCCATTGGCCAACGGGCAACATTCCGAGTTTCACATCTGCCATGGCCACGCGTTTTAAACGGATCACGTCCAGACCCAATTGTTCACACATTTTTCGAATTTGTCGATTGCGCCCTTCATACAACACGATCACAAGCACCGTACGCGGCGGTGCATCGTCTTTTTTGGGGGTAGCGGTGATAATATCGGCGTCTGCGGGCAACGTTTTTTTGCCTTCGAGCATCATTCCTTCGCGGAATTTAAGCAGTTGTTCGTCGTTCACTTCCGCGCGCACCGTAACACGATAGCGTTTGGGAAGATGCGCCGGAGGATGCATCATGGCATTGGCAAAATCGCCGTCGTGCGTCATCAGCAACAGGCCTCCGGAGTCCTTATCCAACCGCCCCACGGGAAACACACGCACTCCCGCATCGTCTACCAAATCGGCCACACACTTGCGCCCTTTTTCGTCATGGAGCGTCGTAATATAGCCGCGGGGTTTATGCAACATCAAATACAAGGGCTTTTCCGCGCCGGCGATGGGTTTTCCGTGTACGGTAATGCGGTCGCGTCGGTCATCCGCTTTATCACCCAAACGGACGGGATGGCCGTTTACCTTTACCACACCTTGCGCAATCAATTCTTCCGCTTTGCGGCGCGATGCCACACCGCGGTCTGCCAAAATCTTTTGTATTCTGACCAATGCCATTTTTCGGTCACCTCAACCATTCTGCCAGCAACCGTCTCACGGCAGTGGCCCATTTTTTAAATACTGTCTGCGGCGGCCGTGCCGCAACCGACTTAGCCGCCGTAATATCCAATTCTTCGATTACCCGTTCGCCGACAACATACACGAGTTTTCCCACAACGTCCCCTTTTTGTATCGGTGCCCACACAAACGAGGGCAATTCCATACGGCAAGATACTTGTTCGCTTTGAAAAAGGACGACGGGCGAGGGTATCGTTGCCGTTAACGGCACGGCTCCCTCTTCCCCGCCTGCCACCGCAAGCGAAGGAAAATCGGGAAGCGACGGCGTCACCGCTTCGGTGACGGAAAAACCATATTCATACAACGCCATATGGTCGTTCCAATAATCGCCGCCGTTGAGCGTTGCCACCACCAACGTAACACCATCACGCCGTGCAGCCGAAACCAGGCATTTGCCCGATTTCACCGTGTATCCCGTTTTCAGGCCGATGGCATCGGGATATAGCCGCAACAAACGGTTGTGATTTTGCAACGTAAGTGTCTGCTCGGGTTCAACTTTATGTATGGTGGCGGTACGAGAAGCGCACAGTTCCGCCACTTGCGGATTTTTCAACACAGCTGCTCCAAGCAACGCCATATCACGTGCGGTAGAGTGATGGCCGCCCTCGTCCAATCCGGAAGGAGTAACGAACACGGTGTTCACCATGCCAAGTGTAGCGGCTTTTCGGTTCATCTGTGCAGCAAAAGAGGGCAACGAACCGCACGACAACAACGCCAGCGCATTGGCGGCATCATTCCCCGAAGCGAGCAATAGCCCCGCCATCAAATCACGCACGGAAAGGCGCTCTCCACCGCGAAGCCCCATCGACGAACCTTCCACCAACACCGCTTGAGACGGCACCGTTACCACGCGGTCAAACGGTAGATGCTCCGCCGTCACCAACGCGGTCATCAGTTTGGTCGTACTGGCCATCGGGCGGCAAACATCCGCTGCTTTTTCGTATAAAAAGCGGCCGGAAGACGGTTCATACAACACCGCCGACAACGATGAAACGGACGACGGTTTTGCCGCCGAAACAGGGAACGGCGACAGCAAACAGGCAATCGCCGCCAAACAAATGCCGTATCGTTTCCACATACATTCCACCTCTTCATTGTACCCTATGCGGATACCGGGCGGAAAATGTGATTATTTCGCTTGTTCTTTTTTAGCGGCGATCAATCCCGTGATCTTATTGACCGCATCGGGAATCATATTGGCCATTTGGTTTAACGTGTCGGGCGTAGATACCATCGGCAACACACGCACATTCCCTTTCTCGCACACAATAAACGCGATCGGTGTAATGTTGATGCCCGCACCGCCGGCGCCGCCAAACAGTTCTTTTTCGCTTTTGCTCGGCAGATCGGAACCGCCGCTTGCAAACCCATACGCAACTTTGGACACGGGGATAAGCACCGTATCGTTCGGCAAGGCAATCGGATCGCCGATGACGGTGCTGACGTCCACACATTCGCGAATTTTTTCAATGGATACACCAAGCAATTCTTTAACTTTGTTTTCCATACCGTTCTCCTCCGTTACTGTACGTCTTCTGTTTGACTGATAACCTCTTCCAGCGTGGTTTCCACCATACGCGCCTCTTCTTCCTTCTGGGGAAGCGGCGGTAATTCCGAAAGTTTGGATACCCCGAACGAGCGCAAGAAAACAGGGGTTGTGCCGTATAAAAGCGGCCGACCGGGCAGTTCCAAACGTCCCTTTTCTTCAATGAGGTTCTTTTGCATTAACCCTTGGATAACCGCCACACAGTCTACACCGCGAACCTGCTCGATAAAAGCTTTGGTTACGGGTTGGTTGTAGGCAACAATGGCCAGCACTTCCATAGCCGCCTGCGAAAGCGGTGTGTTACGCCGCATATCCAGTGCGCGACGAATCACGTCGGCATATTCTTTTCGGGTACACAGTTGATACTGATCGTCCAACGCGAGCATACGGATACCGCCGTTACGCATATTGATCTCGTTCATCAAATCTTCTGCAAAGCGAATCACGTTGTCTTTATCCAGTTCCAACACTTCGCTTAAGCGCGACACCGAAACAGGTTCGCCGCTGGCAAATAAAATCGCCTCAATCGCAGCGCGGTATTCTTTAATTTCCATCGGGTTCCCCTCCTTTACGTTTCAGCAACGTCACTTTTTGGTGATTTCCTTCCCCGTCCAAGGCAATGCGTTTTCCCTTAATCAGTTCCAACACCGCCAAGAACGTGGCAATCAATTCGGATTTGGTTTGCGCGTTGTCATACAATGACGTATATGTCACGGCTTGTCCGCGGCGCAAGCGGCGCAACACAAACATAATTTTCGACGAAACCGACACGATTTTGCGTGCCACAATGTTGTGAAACACTTGAGGCGAGGGTGGCAATTTCCTTGCGGAACGGCCCGCAGCAGACAAATACGCCTCCAACAACTCATTGCTGTGATGACGACGGCGATACGTATAGTCAGGCTCCACCTCGGTGGGTTCGCGTACAAACAAATCACCGCCGATATGTTGACGACGCATTCGTTCGGCCGCTTCACGACAAAGTTGATACTCAATCAGCTCACCCGTAAGTTGTTGTTTGAGTTCTTCCGCTTCCTCGTGTTTCGGCAACAACATTGCGGATTTGATCTGCACCAACCGCGCGGCCATATCCAAAAACTCCGTTGCCACGTCCATATCGAGTGCTTGCATCTCGCGGATGGTTTTCATATACTGTTCAAGCAACTCGTGAATGGGAATGTCGTAAATATTCAATTTGTGCTTTTGCACCAAATGCAAAAGCAGGTCGAGCGGCCCTTCAAAATCGGGCAACTTGTAGGAAATTTCCATACCGTTTACTTCCTCAAAAACCAAATAATTTTATGAGCAGACCCATCAAAAAATTGCGCAAAAAGTTAAGCGGAACATTCAGTGTGCCGCTAAACAGCAACAACATCATTCCGATGGTAATGTAACGCGAATAGCGTTCCATCGTATACACCCACCGTTCGGGTAACAACCACGCAAAAATACGCGAGCCGTCAAGCGGCGGAACAGGCAGTAAATTGAACACCGCCAAGCCGATGTTGACCGTGGCAAACACCTCAATGAGCACCAAATAGGCAATGCTCCCCACCGTCGCAGAAAGCGGCAACAACGTCAAAATACGGAACAGAGCAATCGACACGGCTGCCATCAAAATGTTGGAAAGCGGACCCGCCAGGGCAGTGAGCGCCATATCACGCCGCGGATTGCGGAAATTGCGCGGATTCACGGGAACGGGACGCGCATAACCAAAACCGAATAAGACAAGCATCAACGTCCCCATCGGGTCGAGATGCGCAAAAGGCGAGAACCGCAAACGGCCGTTCCAACGTGCCGTATCGTCCCCCAATTTATACGCCGCAAACGCGTGTGCCAATTCGTGCACCGGCAACATCACGAGGATGAGAACCAGATAGCTGAAGAACATCAGCATCAGTTCCGCAAACGAAAGACCTCTGTTATTCAACAATGCAAAAACCATAGTTTTCACCTTTCGGCAATTCAATAAATTTCCATAGTGTAGTATAGCGCAAAGCAGAAAAAATTACAAGGAAAAACCGCCTTGATCTTTATGTTTTTAAAAAAATTTCATAACTTTGCAAAAAAAACTTGCTTTTCGCGAACAAATCTGCTAATATACTTCTGTTGCTTTGAATTTGGCGGTATGATTCCGTCGATGAAACACCAAAAGGAGGTGCAGAAAATGGCTAAATGTGATTTCTGCGGCAAATCTGTTACGTTCGGTATTAAGGTGTCCCACTCCCACAGACGTTCTAACCGCGCTTGGCGTCCCAACATCAAACGCGTGAAGGCAGTGGTAAACGGCTCGCCTAAAAAGGTATACGCCTGCACCCGTTGCCTGCGTTCGGGTAAGGTTACGCGCGCCATCTAATCGTAACACGTAGCATCCGGATGTCATTTCGACATCCGGATTTTTCTTTTTTCTTGCTTTTTTCCGTGTAGTTGTATATAATAACAAAAACACTTTCTTTGGGAGGCCGCTTATGAATATTTGGCACGACATTTCCCCCGAACGAATCCAACCCGAGAATTTTACCGCGGTGATTGAAATTCCCAAGGGCGGAAAAAACAAATATGAAATGGACAAAGAAACAGGATTGCTGAGTCTGGATCGCGTGTTGTATACCGCCACTCACTACCCTGCCAATTACGGTTTAATTCCGCGCACCTACGCTGATGACGGCGACCCGCTCGACGTTTTGGTGATGTGCCAGGAATCCATTGTGCCGATGACACTGGTGCAATGCTATCCCATCGGCGTGGTAAAAATGATCGACGAGGATTCCATCGACGAAAAAATCATCGCCGTGCCCTTCCGCGACCCATCGCTTTCTTGCTATCAAGACATTTCGGAATTGCCCAAACACACGTTTGATGAAATTCAGCACTTTTTCACGGTGTACAAATCCCTGGAAAACAAAAACACCGTTGTAAAAGAAGTGCTGGGGCGCGAGGCGGCCGTCCAAATTATCGAACATTGTATCGAGGAATATAAACATTGCTATTGCGGGGAGCGTTAAACCATGACCAATTTATACGGCAAAGAAAATTTGACCATGCTGACCGATTTTTACGAATTGACCATGGCCAACGGCTTTTTCGAAAACGGACGCGGCAATCAAATCACGTATTTTGATATGTTCTTCCGCACTGTACCGGATGGCGGCGGTGTCGCCATTATGGCCGGCTTGGATCAGGTCATCGAATACTTGAAAAATTTGTCTTTTTCGGAAGAAGACATCACGTATTTGCGTTCTAAGAATTTGTTCAGCGAACCGTTTTTGGAATTTTTGGCCAATTTCAAATTTACGTGTGACATTTGGGCCATACCCGAAGGCACCCCCATCTTCCCCGGCGAGCCGCTTCTTACGGTACGCGGGCCGGCTATGCAAGCCCAGTTTGTGGAAACGATGATCTTGCTGGCCATCAACCATCAATCGCTCATCGCCACCAAGGCCAACCGCATTGTACGGGCGGCAAACGGCCGCGCCGTAATGGAATTCGGCTCCCGCCGTGCACAAGGATTCAACGGTGCCGTTTACGGCGCCCGCGCCGCGTATATCGGCGGTTGCGTGGGCACTGCTTGCACCATTGCCGACCGCGAATTCGGCATTCCCGCACTTGGTACGATGGCGCACAGTTGGGTGCAATTGTTTGATTCCGAATACGAGGCTTTTGCTGCCTACGCGCGCGTATATCCGCATTCGTGCACGTTGCTTGTGGATACATACAACGTGTTAAAATCGGGTATTCCCAATGCCATTCGGGTGTTTGATGAGATACTGAAGCCGCTTGGTTGCCGTCCCAAAGGCATTCGTTTGGATTCGGGTGATATTACCTATCTTTCCAAAAAAGCTCGCAAGATGCTGGACGACGCGGGATATCCCGACTGTCAGATCTGCGCTTCGAACTCGCTTGACGAAGTCATTATCCGCGATATGATCGCACAGGGTGCGCGTATCGACAGTTTCGGTGTCGGCGAACGGCTTATCACCGCATCCAGCGATCCCGTTTTCGGCGGTGTCTACAAGTTGGCGGCGGTGGAAAAAGACGGTGTCATCACACCGCGCATTAAGGTGAGTGAAAACGTTGCCAAAATCACCAATCCCGGTTTTAAAGAAGTGTGGCGTTTGTACGACAAGGAAAGCGGCAAGGCTATTGCCGACGTGTTGACCTTGCACGACGAGGTGATCGACGATACCAAACCATACGAGATCTTCGACCCTGAACATATTTGGAAGCGCAAGACCGTTACCGATTTCAAAGCCGTGCGGTTACGCAAACCTATATTCGAAAACGGCAACTGCGTATACGAATCCCCCACCGTGAGCGAGATTCGTGACTATTGCAAAGAGCAAATGAACACGTTGTGGGACGAAGTGCTTCGCTTTGAAAATCCCCACCGCTATTACGTAGACTTATCCCAAGCCTTGTGGGATGAAAAACACCGTCTGCTCACCCTTCACGGGCACGAAAAATAAAAACAGAGCCAATGCAATGCATTGGCTCTGTTTTTATATTAACGGTACATCGTTGATGAACAATTTAAATTGCATACCCAGTTTTTCCGCCGCTTTGCGGCACAAAATCATCCGTTCGAGAAAAATTTCAAAATAATCCATCACCGAACCGTAACGCAAATTGATATCAAGTTCCAACGTTACCACGGTACAATCTTCGTCAATGAAAAGTTTGGATTTTTCGACCGAATAGTTCACGCGGTCGTGAATATCAAACGTACCGTCGGGCGATTTGCGCACACGGGAACGGCGCACGTCCGATTTATCTGCTAAAATGAGTGCCGCCGCCAGCGCATTGACGGGTACACCCGTCCCTTCGTCGTGGTTGCCGATCGCGGTGGTAACGGTAGCAAGGTCTTCGGGCGGCATACCCATATCGTCCAAAATACTGAATGCCATAATGGCACCGCTTTGCGAATGTTCCACACGGTTGACCAGGTTGCCGATATCGTGCAAATATGCCGCAATGCGCACGAGTTCCACATCGTGTTCGCTGTATCCGAGTTTTTGCAAAATATAGGCCGCATTCTCCGCCACCAATGTGACGTGAGCAAAACTGTGCTCGGTAAACCCTTGAGCAAGCAACGATTCGTCAGCACGGGTAATATAGGCGCGTACCGCTTCGTTGTCGCGAATATCCTGAAATGTAACCATCGTCATTCCTCTCTTTACATAAAACTTTCTACCGCTTTTAACGAATCAATACGATGATCGAGCTTCAGATCGGTTGTGACGCCGCGTTTGTTTTTATCAAAATAACACGTTTTCATTCCGCAAGCAATGGCGCCTGCCATATCGGACGTCAGCGAATCGCCAATCATCATGATGTTATGCGGAGCAATACCGAGTTCTTCTAAGCAATGGGAAAAGAATTGCTCAGAGGGTTTGGATGCGCCAATTTTTTCTGAAATAAAATAATGCGAAAAATAAGGATACATCTTCCCTTTTTTAAGACGGTTTAACTGTTGCTCATATGGCCCGTTACTGGCTACGCCCAACACGTAACGCCCGTTTAAGTACTCCAGCATTTCAAAAGCACCTTCTACGGGAATGGCGCTATCTTTCAAGCACGCGCGGAAATATGTTTCAAAAGCAGGGCCGTCGCACTCGATGCCGAGTGCCTCAAACACGCGATTCCACCGCACCTTGGTGAGTTCGCCGAAGGTAAGTGTCCCCTTTTCAATTTGATGCCACAAACCGTTGTTTACGCGTGTAAACACGTCAAACATCGGCTCTTCATACGGGCCGATACCAAACGTTTCAAACCCGTCACGCATCGTTGTTTGCACGTACGCATCAAAATCCAAAAGCGTATTATCAATGTCGATCAAAACCGCTTGTATCATATCTGCCTCCAATTGTTAGCGCTTCATATCCGTATTAGTTTGGCAACGGATTCACAATGGTGGGTGCGAGGAAACATATCCACGGGGGTAACCGACTGCGTTTGATACCCGCACTCGGCAAACCGTTTAAGGTCACGCGCCAGGGTGGCGGGATCGCACGATACATACACCACGCGGCTCGGTGCCATACGGGCCACCGTATCAATAAGGGCGGCATCGCACCCTTTTCGGGGTGGATCCAAAATCACCACGTCGGGGCGCACCCCTTCGCGTTCCAATTGCACCGCGGCTTGGGCGGCATCAGCGTTGAGAAAACGCGCATTATGGATGCCATTGGCGGCGGCATTTTGCCGCGCGTCTTCCACCGCTTGCGGGGTAATCTCTACGCCGATAAGTTGCTTTACTTGATGCACCATGGAAAGGCCGATGGTCCCCGTCCCGCAATAGAGGTCCAGCAACACATCATCCCCCGTCAGGGAGGCGGCTTCTCTCGCCAAACCGTACAACCGTTCGGCTTGCGGTGCGTTAACTTGATAAAACGACAAGGGCGACAACCGAAATTCCAACCCGCACAATCGGTCGGTAATATACCCCGTGCCGTACAGTGGGAAACTTTCCTCTCCCAACACCACGTTGGTATCGCGCTTGTTCAGGTTCACAAGAACAGTCGTCAGCTGCGGAACCGCGGATTTGAGCATATCAATCAGCCGTTGCGGTTGCGGTAATTTCCCGCTTGTGCACACAAGGCATACCATCAACTGCCCCGTGGAAAAGGCTTCGCGGATATAAATATGGCGGAGAAGACCGTGACCGGTGGTTTCGTCGTATGGGACCACGTTGGCCTTTTGAGCCCATTTCCCCACCGTATCCAGCACCGCTTTAAAGTGTACGGGTTGCAACAAACAATCGTGTTGCTCCACTACACGGTGACTGCGCGCAGCATATAGGCCGATCAGCGGACGGTGTTTCCCCGCCACCACAGGATATTGCCCTTTGTTGCGATAGTGGTCAGCACCCTCACACGGCACGATGGGTTCGGGGGTGATGGAGAGACCGCCGATACGCTGAAGCGCATCGGCCACGCGTTGCCATTTATATCCGAGTTCCGCCTCATACGTCACATGGCGAAAAGCACAGCCGCCGCATTTGCCGAACACGGGACAATCGACGGATAAAACACGGTGTTCCGACGGGGTGTGCAATTCTTCTATTTTGCCGAATGCACACCGCGACTGCACTTTTAAGATACGGCAAGTGAGCGTATCCCCCACCGCGGTAAACGGCACGAACACCGCCATTCCGTCTTCGGCGTGGCCGACACCGTTGCCTTCAGCGGTCATACCGGTAACGGTAAGCGGAATAAGTTGATTCTTTTGCAACAACGTAGGTCACCTTACATTTCAAACAAACTGATTTGACTGGTGGCGGGCAAGGATTGCAGCACACCGAGTTCACGCATCGATTCGATAACGGATTTGGAAACACCCGAGCGGTTTTGCAAATCGTCACACGAGATGTACTCACCGCCTTCGCGCGCGTGCATCAACGATTCCGCCGCGGCACTGCCAAGGCCCCGAATGGACGTGAACGGCAAGCGCACTTTGCCGTCTTCCATCGTAAATTTATACGAATGCGAACGGTAAAGGTCAACGGGTAAAAACTCCACACCACGTTGCATTGCCTCGTAGATGACGTGCAACGTTTCGGCTTGGGACAACTCTTTTGCCGTGGCTTCCTTTTTGTCTTTCGCGCGTATGGTATCCATCAACCGCTTCACGGCGGATGCACCTTGTTGCACGGGTTCGGCATCAAAGTCTTCACCGCGGCCGGTAAAATAGGCCGCGTAATATTCTGCCGGACGGTGCACCTTATACCACGCCACTCGCAAGGCCGCAATACAATAAGCGGCGGCGTGCGCTTTGGGGAACATATATTTGATCTTCATACACGAATCAATGTACCATTCGGGCACGTTGTTTTCGCGCATAGCGGCAAAATGTTCCTCCGTGAGCAGTTTGGTGGCTTTGCCTTTACGCACGATCTCCATGATCTTAAAGGCCATTTTCGGCTGCAGGCCTTTGTGCATCAAATACGTCATAATGTTATCACGCGTACCGATTACTTCCGAGATGGTGCACGTACCGTTTTTGATGAGTTCTTGCGCGTTGCCCAGCCAAACGTCGGTACCGTGGGACAAACCCGAGATCTGCAACAAATCGGCAAAATGGGTGGGTTTACATTCCATCAACATCTGGCGCACAAAGCCTGTCCCCATTTCGGGAATGGAGAGCGTACCAATTTCGCAGTCGATCTGTTCAGGCGTGACACCATGAGGCTCGGTAGACGTAAACAATTTATACACTTGCGGATCGGACATGGGCACGTCCATGACGGAGATTCCCGTATATTCCTCCAAGTATTTGTAAATGGTGGGAATCACGTGGCCGAGGTTGTCCAATTTTAAAATGGTATCGTGAATGGAATGAAAATCGAAGTGAGTGGTGATGACATCGGAATTGGGGTCATCCGCGGGATGTTGTGCGGGACAAAAATCTTCAATGACGTATTCATTGGGCACAACCACCATACCGCCGGGATGTTGCCCCGTGGTACGTTTGATGCCCGTACACCCTTTTGCCAAACGTTCAATTTCGGCATTGCTCATCGAAAGGCCGCGTTCTTCGGCATACTTTTTTACGTAACCGAACGCTGTTTTGTCTGCTACCGTAGAAATGGTGCCGGCTTTGAACACGTGGTCACTGCCAAACAACGATTCGGTGTATTTGTGGGCACGAGTTTGGTATTCACTGGCAAAGTTTAAGTCAATATCGGGGGTTTTGTCACCGTCGAAGCCGAGGAAGGTCTCAAAGGGAATTTCGTGCCCGTCGCGGTCAAGGGGTTGACCACATACGGGGCAGACTTTGTCGGGAAGGTCAAAACCCGAACCGACCGAGCCGTCGGTAATGAATTCGGAATGCTTGCATTGGCGACACACGTAGTGCGGTTGCAAAGGATTCACTTCCGAAATGCCCGCCATATTGGCAACAAATGACGAACCGACCGAACCACGCGAACCCACCAAATAGCCGTTGTCGACTGAGTTTTTCACGAGTTTTTGCGCAATCATATACAGCACCGCAAACCCGTTTTTGATGATGGAATTGAGTTCTTTCTCCAAACGAGCGGCCACGATATCGGGAACGGGATCGCCATACAGTTCTTTGGCGCGGTTCCACGTAATCTCGGTAAGTTGTTCATCGGAACCGTCGATATGCGGCGGATAGTTGCCCTCGGGAATGGGACGTAGGTCTTCAATCATATCCGCAATTTTGTTGGGGTTTTGCACCACGATTTCGTATGCTTTTTCCGAGGAGAGATAGTCAAATTCCTTCAACATTTCATCGGTGGTACGGAAATACAGGGGGGCTTGTTCGTCCGCATCGGCATAGCCTTGTCCGGCTTGCAAAATGCGGCGATACACCTCATCCTCCGGGTCCATAAAGTGAACGTCACACGTGGCGCAGACAGGAATGTTCAGCTCTTCGCCCAGCTTGATAATGGTGCGGTTAAAGTCACGCAACGTTTCTTCATCGGGCGCCACGGGAGGGTTAAACGAACCGTCTTTGTTTTTGGTGGGGCGCAACATAAAAGCATTATTGCCAAGGGGTTGCACTTCCAAAAAGTCATAAAAACGGGCAATGTCACACAGTTCGTTCCACGGCCGTTTTTCCATTACGGCATGGAACAGTTCACCTGCTTCACAGGCACTGCCTACCAGCAACCCTTCGCGCAATTCGGTGAGTTTACTGCGCGTAATACGGGGGCGTTTGTAAAACTCTTTGAGGTGACTGTACGAAATCAGTTTATACAGATTTTTAAGGCCCGTTTGA
The DNA here is from genome assembly GCA_045603285.1 of Acutalibacteraceae bacterium. Lineage (GTDB taxonomy): Bacteria > Bacillota > Clostridia > Oscillospirales > Acutalibacteraceae > RGIG3009. The sequence continues at coordinate 17,924 of JAZULW010000006.1, forward strand.
TTTTTGGCCAACAAAATTTGGTGGAACGGACGGGCTTTTTTTACGTCTACACCGCCAAGTTGTCCGTTGATCTGGTCAATGGCGGTAATGCCGAGTTTTTGTTTGCACTCCGCCATGATGCGGGCAAAAATGTGTGCTAACACACGGGCATCGTCACATGCGCGGTGGTGATGGAATTCTTCGAGTTTGAGATGTGCAGCTACCGTATCCAACTTGTGGTTTTTCAGGTTGGGATACAACGTGCGGCACAGCGGAACCGTATCCACCGACGAGAACGGGTAATCCATTTTTTGACGGGTAGCGGCGGCTTTCAAAAAGGACGTATCAAAACGGGCGTTATGCGCGACCAATACACGTGCATTGCCGCAAAATTCGTAAAAACGGCGCAGAGCTTCTTCTTCACAAGGTGCATCCGCCACCATTTCGTCGGTAATACCCGTCAGTTCGGCTATTTTTTGCGGAATGGGTTTTTCGGGATTGACAAGCGTGTTAAAGTCGTCTTTGATTTCTCCGTTTTCAAAGCGCACGGCACCGATTTCGGTAATACGTTCGGTACCCGAATTGAGGCCGGTGGTTTCCAAGTCGAACACAATGAAGTGCCCGTCTACGGGTTCGGTGCTCCCCCCTGCTACAGTGGGAATGCCATCGTTGACATAATACGCTTCCACGCCATACAAAATCTTGATGTCTTTGCCGCTTTTTTTAAGTTCAGCAGCAGTATTCATGGCTTCGGGATAGGCTTGTGCTACGCCGTGGTCGGTAATCGCGACGGCACGGTGTCCCCACGCGGCGGCACGTTTTATGAGCGCTTTGGCATCGGACACCGCGTCCATTGCCGACATTTTGGTGTGCAAATGCAATTCCACACGCTTCACATCGGCGGTATCTTGTTTTTGATATTTCGTGACCAAGGCAATCGCTTTGGGAGACAGGACATCACCGTGGGCATATTCGTCAAATTCATATAATCCGTTGATGAGGACACACGAACCGTCTTTCAACGATTCCAGCGCCTCCAATTTGGCTTTGTCGCGCTTTACATCGGTCCAAACAATAACGGTAACGGAATTGGTGCCGTCAGAAATAAAGAACGTGTGGCGAATGCGTGAACCGTCACGAAACGCGCGTGTTTCATAACCAAACACCTCGCCCCACACGGTAACAAACCCTTCGTGCAAACTGCGAAGGGGCGTGGGGAAATCACGCGGAACGGGACCAAACAACGATTGCGCCGTTTCGCGGTAAATGGGAAGGCCGTCTGCAGGAGGCTTGGTAGGGTCTTGCGGTTTGGAAGGTTTGACAGGTTCGCCCGCGGCGGTGGCGGCTTGCTTGGCCGCTTGTTCTGCCGCTGCTTTCATTACTTTTTCGGCTTCTTTGTTCGCCTCTTCCATCAAACGTTGATATTGCACGTCGTTTTCGGCAATACTTTCCTCGCCCACAAATTCCACCATCATCGATCGGCCAAAAAATTCACGAATGAGTTGCGAAAGCAATTTGTCCGTGCCGGTCGTTTCAATCACGTTCAACGTACCGTGTTGCAATTCTACCCGCCAGCCTTGCTCGGTTTCGACGCATACGGCATCGTTAAACGTGCCGTTCACCACCGTGGAGCGCCGCTTCATAAACGAAACAAGCGACGGAAAGCAATCAACCGATAACGTTTCGGGCGGATAGTGCGGGATGACTTCCACGCTTTTCAGTTGCAACCCTTGTTTGAGCGCTTCTTCCAACGCGAAGACGGATTCATACGACTCAAACCGATTCAAACGCAGAAACAACCGCATCCGAAATTCGGTGCGGTTCAGTTCCACGTGTTCCACTTCATCCGCCGCAAAGAGCGAAAGAAGCGAGACGTCGCCTATGTAAGGAGAAAACAACAATTCTACCGTTGGCTGACTCATAACGATTCCAATTCCTTCATCAATTCTTCCACCGCATCTGCTTCGTCCACGGTGCGCACAACTTGTCCTTTTTTAAAAATGGCCACTTTGCCGTCACCGCCGGCAATGCCGATATCCGCTTCGCGTGCTTCGCCGGGGCCGTTAACAATACATCCCATTACCGCCACGGTGGCCGTTTTGTTAACGGAGCGTACACGCTCTTCCACGCGGTTGGCGATGCCGATAAGATCCACCTTGGTGCGACCGCACGTGGGGCAAGATACCAAGGAAATACCGTTTCTTTGCAAGCCGAGACCTTTTAAAATATCTCGCCCTGCCGCCACCTCACGCACGGGGTCGGCCGTCAACGATACGCGGATGGTATCGCCGATGCCTTGCAACAAGAGGGCACCGATACCCATAGCCGATTTAAGAAGGCCCATACGTTCGGTGCCGGCTTCGGTAACACCCAGATGCAAGGGGTACTCACACGCGGCAGCGGTAAGTTCATAGGCTTTCACCATCGTTTCCACGTTGGACGATTTGATGGAAAGCACGATATCTTCAAAATCGTATTTTTCAAGCAGTGAGGCGTGGTATAAGGCGCTGTCACGCATAGCTTCGGCGGTTGGGTGGCCGTATTGGGCCAAAATTTCTTTTTCCAACGAACCCGCATTGACACCGATGCGAATGGGAATGCGTTTTTCGCGGCAGGCTGTCGCAACGGCACGCACGCGCTCTTCGCCGCCGATGTTGCCGGGGTTGATGCGAATTTTATCAATGCCTGCCGCCACACAGTCAAGCGCCAAACGATAATCAAAATGGATATCCGCCACAAGGGGAATATCCACCTTGGACTTGATGGCGTCCACAAGGCGCACCGCCGCCGCATCCGGAACCGCAATACGCAAAATATCGCAACCGGCTTCGCGCAACCGGTTGGCTTGCTGCACCGTTTTTTCTATATCGGAAGACGGGATATTCCCCATCGACTGTACCGTGATTGGCGCATTACCGCCGATCGGCACACCGCCGACCCACACGGTTTTACAAGCACGTCGTTGCATACGTCACCTCAAATAAACAATTTTTTAACGTCACTGAACGTCACAATAATAATCAGCAAGAACAACAGTCCCATACCCACCGCGTGCACGATCCCTTCGTATTTTTGGGGAACGGGTTTGCGTGTGATACCCTCCCACGCGAGGAACAACAACCGCCCACCGTCCAACGCAGGGAACGGCAACAAGTTAAAGATGCCGACGTTTACGGTGAGCAGTACCGTTAACATCAGGATACTTCCCAACCCGTCTTGCCAATATTCTTGTTTCACGGCATTTTCGACCACATCGCCGATCACATCCACCGTACCGATGGGGCCGGACAGTTCATTCAAACCGTATTCGCCGGAAATCAAGCTGCCAAGCGAACGCCACACCGTAACAGCGACACTGCATTCCGCTTTAAACGACTGCGTGATGGTGGACCAAACTGTTTGTTTGATAGCGTTAACTTTGAAATCGTAGATCAGGCGGTGACCCCCATTCTCCAGTTCTTGCTGTTCAAATTTTACCGACGGCAACTGTACCGTTTCACCGCCACGGCGCACGGTCATCGCAAATTCACCGTCGGCACTGCTTTGCAGAATGGACTGAATGTCCATCACGGAAAACACGCGTTTTCCATCGATTTTCAAAAGTTCATCCCCCACGCGCAGCCCGCTTTGATAACTAACGGCCGTTTCAGGGAGATAGGAAATCGCGGTGCCGGCATAATAGACGTTCCCGTTATCGGACGGGAGTGTGCAAACGCCAAAATAGACGATAAGCAATATAAACCCGAGCACCAAATTCATAACCGCGCCCGCCACCACAATGAGCACACGGCGCCATACTTTTTTGTTGTTAAATGCACGAGGATTGTCGGTTCTTTGCACCGTTTCGGCAGAAACTTCACCGGAACCGGCCGCATCCTCCCCTTCCATTGCACAATACCCGCCGATGGGAAACAGCCGAACGGAATAGCGGGTTTCTTTTTTACCCCATCCAAACAGTTTGGGACCCATTCCCATCGCAAATTCATTCACTTGCACGTCCATCAGTTTGGCGACAATGAAATGCCCCCATTCGTGAATGACCACGATAAGGCCAAACACGATCAGCGCCCCCACAAGGCGCAAAAGAAGTGTGAGAACGGCAGAAATGACAATCACCTCATTTTTTTGGTTGCTAAATCACGCGTGAAACGGCGGCAGTCTTCGTCCACCGCCAACACCTCCTGTTCGGTCAAAACCGTGGGTAACGAACGTTCCAACACTTTCGCAATGTATTCCGCGATATTCGGGAAAGCAATCTCCCCTTTGCGGAACAATTCGTTGGCCACTTCGTTGGCGGCATTGACCGCTGCCGGATAGGCACCGCCTTTGCGCAGTGCATGGCGGCACAGGTTCATACAAGGAAAGGCTTCATCATCGGGTTTAAAGAAAGAAAGCGCACCCACCTGTGCAAGATTCAACCGCTTTACCGGCGATACCACGCGGTCGGGCCACGTGAGGGCATACTGAATGGGAATACGCATATCCGGCAACCCCATTTGTGCGAGCACCGAATAATCGTCATACTCAATAAGCGAATGGACAATGCTTTCGCGATGCACTACAATATCTATATTCTCCTCCGCCACGTCAAATAACCATCGCGCTTCAATAAGCTCTAACCCTTTGTTCATCATGGTAGCGGAGTCGATGGTGATTTTTTGTCCCATACTCCAGTTGGGGTGGCGCAAGGCATCCGCGGGTGTCACCGTGGCAAGTTCGCTCGCGGTCTTGCCAAAAAACGGGCCGCCGGACGCCGTGAGGATCAAACGATGCAAGCGCAGGTCGGTAGACGGAGAAGGCGGTGCCCACATTCCTTGAGCCGTACCTTGTAAACATTGAAAAATAGCCGAATGTTCACTGTCCACAGGCAACAGTTTAGCGCCGTGTTCACGCGCCGTTTTCATCACCAATTCACCGCCGGCCACCAAAGTTTCTTTGTTGGCAAGCGCTACGTCGTGCCCCGCACGAAGGGCAGCCAACGTGGGCAACAATCCCACCATACCGACAACGGAATTGAGCACCATATCGGCATCCTTAAGCGAGGCAAGTTCGCACAACCCGTCCATTCCGGAAAGCACAGTGACATCCAAATCACGCACGCGAGTGCGCAAATCCCGTGCGGCACTCTCGTCAAACAACGCGGCATAACGCGGACGAAAAGCACGAATTTGTTCTTCCAACAACGTTACGTTGCCATACGCCGCCAAAGCCAATACGGGATAGCGCAGTTTTTGCGCGACGTCCAGGGCTTGCGTACCGATAGAACCGGTAGACCCGAGTATAACCAAACGTTTCACGTGGTTTCTCCTTTCGGATTACGAGATAATGGGCAAATACGAAACCGTGAAATATACCAGCAAAAACACCGGCAACAAACTGTCAAAACGGTCCATCATACCGCCATGGCCGGGGAAAAAATTTCCGAAATCTTTGGTATCGTACTGTCGTTTAATAAGCGAGGCAAACAAATCGCCCACAACCGACAAAAGCGAACCGCCAAGTGCGAGCAACAACACGTTTGCATACGATACGTGATCAACTTGTTTTAAGAAAAACACTTCGTATATCCACGCAACCAGTAACGTGAGCAATACCGACGAAGCAAGGCCGCCCACCAATCCTTCCACCGTTTTTTTAGGGGAAATCGCGGGGCAAAGTTTATGTTTTCCAAAAAACACCCCCACAAAATAGGCACCCGAATCGGCAAACCAGGCAATGGCGAATGCCAAAATAAGATAAAACAAGCCGTGTTGTTCCATCGCGCGCAAATAAGCAGCACAAGACAGAGAAACAGCAACATAAACCGATACGAAAAATGTGAGCCCTAATTTCTCAAGCGCTATGGTTTTGTGCGCGCGCAGATACAGCAGCATTAAGGCCACCACATAGGCGATACATAAAAGCATCACCAGCACCGCGGGCAACCGGTCAAAAAACGGCGCTATCACGGAAAAGGCAATGGCTGTTATCGCCAATTTGCGGTATTCCAGCACCCCTGAAATTTTAAGCACTTCATATACCGCAACGCCCGAAATAAACGCAATGGTACAGGAAAACACGATGGACCACGGCAAAAACATCACCAGCAACAAGGCAGGAATGCCGATTGCGGCTGTTAGGATGCGCGTTTTCATAGAATTCCTCCCTTTTTTACAGTCCTCCGAAACGGCGATGACGCCGCCCATATTCCAACAAAGCACGATCCAAATCGGTTGTTTTAAAATCAGGCCATAAAATATCGTCAAACACATATTCCGCATAGGCGCATTGCCAAATGAGAAAGTTGGACAACCGATACTCTCCGCTGGGACGCAAGATCATATCCACGGGCGGCTGCCCCGCCGTATACAAGCCGTCATCAATGACACTTTCCGTGATGTCCTCGGGGTTCAGTTCGCCTCGTTTCACTCGTTCTGCCAACGTTTGCATAGCGGTGGTCAATTCGGCACGACCACCGTAGTTGATGGCCAAATTGAGCACCATTCCCGTTTTGTGGGCCGTGGATTCCTCTGCTTCGGCCATCAGTTGTTGGATGTCCTCCGAAAGAGCCGTACGGTCTCCGATAAACCGCGTACGGATGTTTTCGTTTTTAAAATCCTCAAGCGATTCTTTCAGGTAATCGCGCAATAGATTCATAATCGCATCCACTTCCGCTTGGGGGCGTTTCCAGTTTTCGGTGGAAAACGTGTAAAACGTAACCGTGCCGATACCGCGCTTTTCACAATGCTTGGCAATGGTGCGAAACACTTTGGCACCGGCTACGTGACCCGCTGTACGGGGCAAACCGCGTTTTTTGGCCCAGCGGCCGTTGCCGTCCATAATAACGCCCAAATGGCACGGAACAGGCAACGTTTCATCCCAACTATCGCGTTTACGAAAGAAAGCCATACCTTTCACCTCTAAACATGACCGGCCGAGGAACCCCCTGCCGGTCATACAATGCTTGTTAGATTTCCATAATCTCTTTTTCTTTTTTCGCCGCGATCTCGTCGATCTCTTTGCAGAATTTATCGGTCATATCCTGCATTTTCTTTTCGGCATTCTTTTGGTCATCTTCCGTGATCTCGGATTTCTTTTTCAAATCTTTGATCTTTTCAATCGCATCACGGCGAATGGAACGAATGGCCACTTTGGATTCTTCACCGTATTTGGACACACCCTTCACCAATTCGCGACGGCGCTCTTCGGTGAGAGGCGGGAAATTAAGGCGGATAGAATTGCCGTCGTTTTGCGGATTGAGGCCGAGATCCGACGTCAAAATCGCCTTTTCGATATCACGCAACGTGTTTTTATCCCACGGCGCAATCATAATGGTGCGCGGTTCCGGAACCGAAACGGCAGCCATTTGGTTGATAGGAGTGGGAGCACCGTAATACTCCACCATAATGCGGTCGAGAACGGCGGGATTGGCGCGACCGGCACGAATGGTGCCGTATTCTTTCAGCAACGCGTTGATGGTTTTGTTCATCTTTTCATTGGCAGTATCAAAAATCGTTTGCATAGCCTAGCCTCCTATCAATCTTTCACAATCGTACCGATGTTTTCGCCCGAAACGGCACGCACAATATTTTCGGGTTGTTCAAGGTTAAACACCAAAATGGGCATATGGTTATCGTGACACAAGCTGGCCGCCGTGGAGTCCATCACCTTGAGATCTTTATTCAACACTTCCATAAACGAGAGAGTATCGTATTTTTGGGCATCGGGGTTCTTTTTGGGATCACTGTCATACACACCGTCCACCATACTGGCTTTAAAGATAATGTCCGCTTCGATTTCAAGCGCACGCAAAGCCGAGGCAGTATCGGTGGAGAAGAACGGGTTGCCGGTTCCGCAACCGAAAATAACCACGCGGCCTTTTTCCAAATGGCGCACCGCACGGCTGCGGATATACGGCTCGGCAATTTCGTTCATCGCAATGGCGGTCTGCACACGCACTTCGCAACCGAGTTGTTCCAAACCATCCGCCAAGGCAAGCGAGTTGATGGTGGTGGCCAACATACCCATATGGTCGGCACGGGTACGGTCCATACTGCCGCTGGAACGGCCGCGCCAGAAATTACCGCCGCCTACCACAATGCCGATTTGCGCGCCCGCATCGGCGCATTCTTTGATGGCTTCACAAATGCGGGTAACCACGTCAAAATCCAAGCCGGAACCTTTTTGACCGGCCATTGCCTCGCCACTGAGTTTGAGCAAAATGCGTTTATACTTCGGTTGCATACGTCCACTCTCGTTTCTATATAAGATTATGTTTCTTTCATTTTACTATAAACTTTGGTTTCTGTAAAGGAAAAAGAGGAAATTTTATCGATTTCTATGTGGTTTACTTTTTAAAAAATTTGTAGTATTATAGAACACGGTGATATGAATGAACAACACATTGCTTCACATTTGCTGTGCGCCTTGCTCCATCGCGTGTATCCGTTCGTTGCGCGAAGAAGGCATAGAGCCGGTTGGATATTGGTATAACCCCAACATCCATCCTTATACCGAATACCGCATGCGCAAAGATACGCTGGTTGCCTATGCCAAAGAAGTGAATATGCGTTTGGAAGTGAACAACGCGTACGCATTGCGTCCGTTTATTCGCGCGGTGTATCCCGACTTTGAAAACCGTTGCCGCACCTGTTACCGCATACGAATGGACGAAACAGCGCGCTATGCCGCCGAGCACGGGTTCGAATCGTTTACCAGCACATTGCTCATCAGTCCGTATCAAAACCACGAAGCCATCGTACAGGCGGCGCAGGAAGCCGCCAAAGCGCACGGCGTTACGTTTCTGTACCGCGATTTTCGCCCGTTGTTCCGCGAAGGGCAGGACATGGCACGTGAGCAGGAACTGTATAGGCAAAAATATTGCGGATGCATTTTCAGTGAAGAAGAGCGTTATCGCAAACAAAAGGTTATAGTCGAAGAGAGCCGAACTCGCATCGGTCAAAAATAGAATTTTTGACTTGCACACAACCCGTAGGAGCGCTTTTTCGAGCAGAAACGCCGTCGAGGAGTGCCGATATACGAGCGTATTTCAAACGACGAGGCAAGGCTTATGCCGAAAAATAACCCTACGGGCGGGGGGGGGTGAGTCTCTCAACGGCAATACTACGGGATAAGGCCAAGATGAT
>JAZULW010000007.1:0-10279 GCA_045603285.1 Acutalibacteraceae bacterium
GGATGGCGGCGAGAACGCTGGTTTTGTTCGGTGAGTGTGCGGCCTGTTATGCGATACAATTCCAACGCACGCACAATACGGCCAATGTCGTTTTGATGCAGCCGCGCGGCGGTTGTGGGGTCCACCGCGGCCAATTCTTTCAGCAACGCTTCGCCGCCTTCCCGTTCGGCACGGCGGCGCAACTCTTCACGTACGGCACGATCACCCGACTGTTCTTCGTAGGTCAAATTTTCCGTAACGGCTTGGATATACAACCCTGTACCGCCACACAACACGGGCAGTTTCCCCCGACGATGAATATCGGCGATCACCGCGTGAGCATCGGCGGCATATTTTGCCACACTGTAGGCCGTGCCAAGCGGCAAAAAACCCATTAAGTGATGTGAAATATCCCCCATTTCCTCGACGGTGGGACGTGCCGTACCGACGTGCAATTCTTCGTACACTTGCATCGAATCGGCAGACACCACTTCACCGCCGAAACGGCGGCACAGTTCTATGGCAAGCGCCGTTTTGCCCGAGGCGGTAGGCCCTGCCAATACAATCAACGGAACGGACATATCACACGATCCTTCCGAATTGTTTTTCCAGTTCTTTTTTGGTAAGTTCCACACACACGGGACGCCCGTGAGGACAGGTGCGCACATCCGAGTCGGTGAGCACACGCGTGGCCAATGCCGCCAGTTCCTTAGCCGTGCTGTTGTCCCCCGCTTTCACGGCGGCGCGACACGCAATGGAATGGTAGATCCAATCCATACGATCGGTGGTAATATCGCGTTTCCCGGCAAGCAAGCGACCCGCAATTTCGCGCAAGGCGGCGGTTTCGTCGCCACCCGTCAATATCGACGGAACAGCCCTCACCATCAACGCACCATCAAATTCTTCCAATTCAAAGCCCACTTCACGCAGACGGTTCGCATGTTCCAGCAATACCCCGTACTCATCACGCCCGAGCGACACGCACACGGGGGCAAGCAAATACTGACTGTCGTGTGTGGCGGTCTTTTTGAGTTCGTTATACAAAATGCGTTCGTGTGCCGCGTGTTTGTCGATAATATACAGGCTTCCCTGCCATTCCGCCAACACGTACGTGTGCATCACTTCGCCGATATACAAAACGGGAGGCAATTCTTCGTCCATTGTCACCTGCTGAGCCTGTTTGGGTATCACAGGTTTCGGTTGTGACACAGGTTTTTGAACCGTGGGGAATACGGGTTCCGCCATCGGTTTTTCCGCAAACAACGCCGATACGGTCGTATCGCGCAGCACGGGTTGTACCGCCGTTTTTTTGATGACGGGGGGCGGCGCCGACACCGCTCGGGATGCCGTTTGCACCGCCCATTCCCGTGCGGGAGTGGGATTTGCCACAACCGGCGGTGCGGCTTGTACGGGTGGTGGCGTCAATACCGCTTGACGCGGTGCGCTATCGCCTTGCAACGTATTCTTGACACCGTGGTACACGGCATCGAACACGGGTTTTTCATTGACAAAACGAACCTCGATTTTCGCGGGGTGGACGTTCACATCTACCGTTTCGGCAGGAAGATCCACATGCAACACGCACGACGGAAAGCGCCCACTCATAATGAAGCCTTTGTAGGCTTGTTCCAACGCGGCCATCGCGGTGCGCGTTTTCACATAGCGCCCGTTCACAAAGAAATGTTGCATCGTGCGGTTGGGACGGGCGCCCTCGGGACGGCAAACAAAGCCGTGTATCCGCACGCCGCCCAACGTATAGTCAAGAGCCGTGAGAGTCTTCGCAAATTCGCGACCGAGCACCGCGTTAATACAGGCAAACAAATCGCCGTTGCCGGGGGTAAGCAATTCGTCTTTTCCGTCCCGAATAAAGCGGAAGGAAATCTCGGGATGGGACAGAGCCAAACGGTCCACCACGCCGGCAACCGCATTGGCCTCACCCACGTCTTTTTTGAGGAATTTCATACGCGCGGGCACGTTGTAAAACAAATCACGCACACAAATGGTGGTACCGCGCGGACAACCGATATCGGCACAAACCACCTCTTCGCCGCCTTCAATGACGTAGCGCGTACCCGCGAGCTCGTCTTCGGTACGGGTGATCAGTTCCACGCGCGCAACGGCGGCTACCGAGGCAAGTGCCTCACCGCGGAAACCGAGAGTGGCAATACCGTCAAGGTCATCTTGCGTTTGAATTTTACTGGTGGCGTGACGGAGAAACGCGGTGGGCACATCCTCCCGCATGAATCCACATCCGTCATCGGTGATGGCAATATAGGTAACACCGCCGTTTTGAATATTCACCGTGATGGTATGGGCACCTGCATCAATGGCGTTTTCCACGAGTTCCTTTACCACGGAAGCCGGGCGTTCCACCACCTCACCGGCGGCAATCAGTTCGGCGGTGTGTTTGTCAAGCACTTGAATGCGTGCCATTCGCGTTTCCTCCTCTCTTGTATCAGTAAGATTGCGCTTCCCGATTGAGTTCGTATAACACTTGCATCGCCTCAATGGGAGTGAGCACGTTAACATCCAGTTCTTTTAAGCGCCGCACAAGGTCGTTGTCGGCGGTGGGAATCAGCGACAGCTGTCCGTCCTCCTCTTCGGTGCACACACGCGCAGGACGTTCAAAAAACGAGGCGTTGCCGCTGTCCAGGTCTTTCAAAATCTCTTTGGCACGCGCCACCACGCCGTCGGGCACACCCGCGAGTTTGGCCACCTCAATACCGTAACTATCATCGGCAGGACCGCGCACGATGCGCCGTAAAAACGTGATATCGTCGCCGTGTTTTTTCACCGCTACGTTGTAGTTGTGAATGCCTTCCATTTCGGTTTCCATTACCGTCAGTTCGTGGTAATGCGTAGCAAACAGGGTTTTAGCACCGATGTGGCGCGTGTCCGCCACGAATTCCAGCACGGCGCGGGCAATACTCATCCCGTCAAACGTGGAGGTGCCGCGGCCAATCTCGTCAAATACGATCAAACTATCTTTGGTGGCGTTTTTCAGAATGGAAGCCACCTCGCTCATTTCCACCATAAACGTAGACTGCCCCGACGACAAATCGTCCGACGCGCCTACACGGGTGAAAATACTGTCCACAATTCCCACAGTGGCGCTGTCGGCCGGTACAAAACTGCCAATTTGCGCCATAAGCACGATGAGCGCGGTTTGGCGCATAAAGGTGGATTTGCCCGCCATATTGGGGCCTGTTATCATCGCCACGCGATGCTTTCGGTTGTCCAAATACACGTCGTTGGGAACAAAGGGCGTATTTTGCAACGATTCCACCACGGGATGACGGCCGTTTTTAATGTCGATCACTCCGTTTAGATCAATAACGGGGCACACGTATTGGTATTGCACGGCTGCTTGTGCAAACGAGCAAAGCACATCCAACGTGGCCAACGCTTGCGCCGTTATTTGAATACGGCCAAGCTCCCCCGCTACCGTGTCGCGCACGGCGGTGAACAACTGGTATTCCAGCGCCACCGCCCGGTCTTTGGCACCGAGCACGCGCGCTTCCAGTTCTTTGAGTTCTTCGGTGATATAGCGTTCCGCATTGGCCAGCGTTTGCTTGCGAATGTAGTGTTCGGGCACCTGTTCGGCAAACGAACGGGACACCTCAATGTAATACCCAAACACACGGTTGTATCCGACTTTCAAGGTCTTGATACCCGTTTTTTCCTTTTCTGCCGCTTCCACGCGCGCCAATATCGACTTGCCGTCGGTCATAATGGCGCGCAATTCGTCCAATTCGGTGTTGTAACCATCGCGAATCATACCCCCTTCTCGCACAGTGAAGGGCGGATCATCTACAATGGCGGAATCGATCAGGGAAAACAGATCATCAAGCGGGTCAATGTTGCGATATATCTCACTGAGCAGAGCCCCTTGCGCGGTTTGAAGCCGTTCGCGCAAAGGAGGTAAGGCTGCAATGGTGCGGTGCAGTGAGCGCAGTTCTTTGGCATTGGCACTGCCGTAGACTACGCGCGTCATAATACGCTCCAGGTCGTACACGTTGTCGAGCAGTTCCATCACGTCACCGCGCAGCACACTGTCACCCAGTAGGGTGCCTACGGCATTTTGGCGACGCGTGATTTGTGCCGGGTGAAGGAGAGGTTGCTCGATCCAGTTGCGGATGAGTCGTTTGCCCATGGCGGTTCGCGTTTTGTCCAACACGCCGAGCAACGAACCCCGTTTTTCCTTGTTGCGCATGGTTTCGAGCAGTTCCAAGTTACGGCGTGCCGTAAGGTCCAATTTCATATACTGCACGTCAGAATATTGCTGCAAATGGTTGATACGGGAAAGCCCCGTCATTTGCGTGGCATACAAATAATCCAGCGTACCGCCGAGCGCACGCACAGCGGAAAATTCGCCTTCCAGGTTTAATTCGGCAAGGTCATCTTTGTCGAAATGCGTCAAGATGCGCCCCACGGCGGTATTGTAATCAAAACGGTCGGCATACAATTGTTCGGGCTCGACACCCACGCGTTCCCGCACAAAGGCGGTGAATTCCGTGTTTGCCATCGCGGTATCGTTCAGCAACACTTCACTGGGCAAAAACCGACCGAGTTCGTTTTGCAAACGGAGCGAAATATCCGCCCCTTTTAAACACGTAAGATGAATTTCGCCCGTAGACGTATCGGTGAAACAAAGCCCCACTTCGGCGGCATTATCCGCCATATAAGCCACGCACAGGTAGTTGTTGCGGCTTTCGTCCAGCATACTGCCTTCAATGACGGTGCCGGGGGTGATGACACGCACCACCTCGCGTTTCACCAACCCTTTGGCGGCGGCAGGATCTTCGGTCTGTTCGCAGATGGCCACTTTGTAGCCTTTGCCGAGCAACCGCGCAATGTAGGTATCGCAACTGTGGAACGGCACACCGCACATCGGCGCACGTTCTTCCAAACCGCAATCGCGCCCCGTTAACACGAGTTCCAGTTCGCGCGAGACGGTTTTTGCATCGTCAAAAAACATCTCGTAAAAATCGCCCAGGCGGAAAAACAAAATACTGCCGGGGTTTTGCGCTTTAATATCCAAATATTGTTGCATCATCGGGGACAGTGCCATACCATTCACCTACCTTTACACGTCCGTTTTGCTTAGTGACAGCCGCCGCAACTGCTGCAATTCCCGCTGCAGTTGTGTTCTTCGTAATCGTCGGGATTGAGACCTTGCGCGGCCATATTGATGATGGCGCCGATACCGTTGATAACGGCATCCAATTCCGTTTTAGCGGCTTGATATTCGGCCATCGATTCATTGGCCATCACACGAGCATACACCTCGCGCAGTTCGGCGTTGAGTTGCATCACTTTTTCTTTGTCTTGCTCGGCTTCGTCTTTGCCGGCTTCGGCATTGAGCGCCATTCTCTTTAAATTAAATTCACCGATAAGGTCTTGCAATCCCTTGTCCTCATCCGCGGCGGCCTGCGCCATTTGGGTGCGAATAAAACGGGGGTCGCGTTGAATTTCGTGACCAAGGTCTTTGGCCAGTTCGAGTAAAGCTTCCATGATAGATTCCTCCAAAAATTAAATTCGTTGTTCAATTTCACCGGTGAGAATAAAACTTCTCGCCGCCGTGATGCGTACCATCACGTGTTGACCGATGTCCTCAGGGGTTGCCTCTACACGCACAACGCTGTTATCGGGCAAACGGGCTTCAAAATATTCACCCGCATCGGTCTCAACCAGTGCTTTTTGCACCGTTCCCACCAATTGGGCCAACCGTTCGCCGGACAATTCTTCCTGCAAGGCAGTCATTTCGGTGAACCACGCGGATTTTTCTTCTGCCGAAATCGGGTCGGCCATTTCCGCTGCAGGGGTGCCTTTGCGCGGCGAAAAAATAAAGGTGAACAGTGACGTGAACCCCACTTCACGGATAAGCGAAAGGGTTTCTTCAAAATCTTCCCGCGTTTCACCGGGGAAACCGACAATCACATCGCTCGTGAACGAAATGTCCGGAATGACCCGACGGGCGTAGCGAATGAGTTCCAAATACTGCTCGCGCGTGTAATGACGGTTCATCGCCTTTAACACACGATCACTGCCCGATTGGAACGGCAGGTGGAAATGCCGCGACACCTTTTTGCACGCGGCAATGGTATCGAACAACCGCGGTGAAGCGTCGCGCGGGTGCGAAGTCATAAAGCGGATGAGGAAATCGCCTTCAATGGCATTGATGCGCGAAAGCAGTTCGGGGAAATCCACCCCGTGCGCTTCTCCTTTGCCGTAGGAGTTCACGTTTTGACCAAGCAACGTGATCTCTTTATAGCCCTTGGCAACCAAATCACGCGCTTCCTGTAAGATAATTTCGGGGTCACGGCTTCGTTCGCGGCCGCGCACGTGGGGAACAATGCAGTACGTACAAAAATTGTTGCAGCCGTACATAATGGGCAAAAACGCTTTAAATCCACCGTCGCGGCAAACGGGAACGCCCTCGGCAATGACCCCGTCGCACACAGGGGTTTCCACCACTCGGCGTTGTTCCAGCAGGGCTTTTGCCATCAGTTCGGGCAAACGGTGAGACACGTGCGTGCCGAACACAAGCCCCACAAACGGATAACTGCGGTAAAATTTTTGTGCCGCGTGTTCTTGCTGCACCATACAACCGCACACCGCGATCAGCAACCGCGGGTTGCGTGCTTTAAATTTTTTTAACGCCCCGACATTGCCGAACACACGGTCTTCCGCGTGTTCGCGCACGGCACACGTGTTAAACAGAATAAAATCGGCGTCGTCGGGCTTGTCCGTAAATTCGAAACCCATTTGGGCAAGTTGTCCCTTCATTCGCTCGGAATCGGCCACATTTTGTTGGCATCCGTAGGTGCGGACAAAAGCACGCGGATGTGCCACGCCGTGCACTTCGTAAAACGCACGCACACGCTCCATATGGGCTTGTCCTGCGGCCAGTTCCGACGGGCCGATCTTCACAACATTCGCCATGGGACACCTCCCCCATTTTTTAATTTTACCTATTTGTTTATTATAGCAAAAACCCTCACAACTTTCAACGGTTATTTGCGTTTTCCAACGGAAAATAAAATTTTTGAAAAACTGTATATTTTTGGAAGAAAACGCAATATAATAGGAGCATACGAGGAGGTCGTTTTATGACAAACCACGCGCTTCTCCCGAACGTAACACGGGTTCACTTTGTGGGCATCGGCGGTTCGGGTATGAGTCCTCTTGCTGAAATTTTGCATTCCCTCGGCTATACCCTTTCGGGTTCCGACGTGAACGAATCGGACAACCTTGCCCGTATTCGGCGGCTGGGCATTCCCGTTTATATGCCGCAAAAGGCCGAAAATATCGGCGATGCCGAACTGGTTATTTACACGTCGGCCGTTAGTGCGGACAACCCCGAACTCGTGGAAGCAAACCGCCGCGGTATTCCGTTGATGGAACGCGCCGTGCTCCTTGGGTTGTTGTCCCGTCAATTCACCAATACCATTGCCGTTGCGGGAACGCACGGCAAAACCACCACGTCCTCTATGCTGTCGCAAATCTTGTTGCAAGCAAACGTGGACCCCTCGGTGTTTATCGGCGGTCGTTTGCCCTTGATCGATGCCAACGGTAAAGCCGGCAATTCCAACGTGTTTGTGTGCGAAGCGTGTGAGTTTCAAGACCACTATCTGCAAATGACGCCCGCCATCTCCATCCTATTAAACGTGGACGCCGACCACTTGGATTATTTCGGCGACCTAAACGGTGTTATTGCCTCGTTTCGCCAATTCGCCACCCAAACAACCGGAACGTTGATCATCAATGCTGACGATCCCGAAACGTTGGAAGCGGTTGATGGTCTTACACACGCAAACATCGTTACTTACGGTGCAGATATACAAAACGAGTGGTCGGCACAAAACATTGCCGTACACGATGGTGCTTACGGACAATACGACCTGTATCACAACGGTGTGTTTGTCACGGCCGTCACGCTCGGTGTGCCGGGGCGGCACAACGTGTTCAACTCGCTTGCCGCTGCGGCGGCGGCGCATTTGTGCGGCGTATCTGCCGAGGATATCGCCCGCGGTATTGCCTCGTTTGGCGGTGCCGGGCGGCGCTTCGAGAAGCTCGGCACAGCGGCGGGCATCACGTTTGTGGACGACTATGCTCACCACCCCACCGAAATCGCCGCCACACTGGGCGCGGCGATGGCACTCGGTCACCGCAAGGTGTGGGCTATCTTTCAGCCGTTTACCTTTTCTCGCACAGCACGGCATTTGGACGAATTTGCACAAGCGTTATCCACGGCGGACGAAGTTATTGTCAGCGACATTATGGGCTCACGCGAAACCAACGAATGGAATGTATCTTCCCAACAAATTACCGACCGCATTAAAGGCGCGCATTATCTTCCCACCTTTGAAGACATTGCCGATTTTGTGGTGGCCAATGCCAAAGAGGGAGATTTGGTGCTCACCATGGGCGGCGGCGACATATACAAATGTGCACGGATGATCAAGGCACGCATGTTGTAATGAACAACCGCATTCGTAAGGACAGCGAATTCTATCCACGTTGCAAAACCGCCTGCACCCACTTGTAGACAACAAATGCAAACACGCTCGTATCAAACGATACGAGTGTTTTTTACTCCCTGTATTTTCCACTCCCTTATTTTTCCGCCTTGTTGCAACCGTTTTCAACCTATTGTATAATATACAAGGAGGTGAATACGATGAAACATCAAGTTCGAATCATTGCAGCCACCGCAGCAATATTGCTCGGTACCACATTGAACGGCTGCATTCAAAACGAGCGTAAGGTCGATACCGCTACTACGACCACTACCACAGAAGTTGCTATGGCCACACAAACGTCGACCACGCTTGAGGAAGCGGCCCGGCACACAACCTCTCGAATTGGCGAGGACAAGGCAACTATCACAACTCTCGAAACGACAAGGGCGACCCCCACACAAACTGTACAAACAAGCGGCGAGTCGGTTACGACCACCCAAACGCGTGTCCATACGACCGTCACCGTTACGAGCAGGTCATCTCAAAAAACAGCGACCACCACGACGGCTTATACTACAACCAGTACCCCCTTCACGATGTGGACAACGGTGGTGTCAAGGACGACCACCGCCGCTAAACGCACCACAACGAGCACGGCTTCTCCTACACAAACCACAGAGAACGTTGCCGATACGACTGTCACGACGACAGCCACCACAACAACCGGCACAACCGTTGAGGTTTCGCAGTCGGAGTTTGAAGCAGAAGTGCTGCGGCTCACCAATTTAGAGCGAGCGGCACAAGGCCTCTCTCCGTTGAGTATGGGATCGACCGCCGCGCAAAGCGCCGCGGATATCCGCGCAGCCGAGATTGCAACACAATTCTCGCACACGCGTCCAAACGGCAGTTCCTGCTTTACGGCGCTCACCGAGGTCGGCGTTTCCTACCGCAGCGCAGGTGAGAACATCGCAAAGGGACACCGTACTCCGGCACAAGTGGTAGAGGGATGGATGAATTCCGAGGGACATCGTGCCAATATTCTCAACGCCAATTTCACGCATTTGGCCGTCGGCTACGCCGATTACGGGTGGGTACAACTGTTCTATACACCGTAACCCGCTTCCTTGTAAAAAAACAAAAAGCACTCAACCATACGAGTTGTACTGTAAAGGACAGTAAAAGGCTGTGTAGAAATTCTACACAGCCTTTTCATTTTGTCTGCAAATTATTTATTCTTTTTAAGAATTTTATCAGGGAACACCGTTGCGTTAATTAAATCAGCAGGGTCTATTTCTAAAGCATCTGCAATATTGAAAAATACATCCAAAGAGAACGGACGAACTAAACTGGGCGCTTCAATAGCACTAATATGTGAACGACTGACATTTGACTTTTCGGCAAGTTGTTCCTGTGACATACCACGCATTTTACGTAAAGCAGCAATAGCAATTCCCAACTGAATAAATCTATCTCTATTTTTAAAATCTATTTGTTTACTCATAAAATAGACACCATCCTCTCTACACATAATTATACTTTTTCCTTGTTTGCTTGACCGTATGCGCGGTAGAGCACTTGACTAATATTTAGAGCAACAGTATAATTTCAAGAGGAATTGTAAAAATCAAAGTGCATTTGCACTATATGGTGAGAGGTGGATTATGCAAACTAAAAATACATGTTGTTTTTTCGGTCATAGAACGATAAACGAAACCGAGGAACTGAAATCAACACTTTATGAGATAATGGAAAAACGGATTGTAGACGAAAAAGTGGATACCTTTCTTTTCGGGAGTAAGAGTCGGTTTAATAGCCTTTGCCTTGAACTCGTAACG
>JAZULW010000008.1:0-2778 GCA_045603285.1 Acutalibacteraceae bacterium
TTGCCGGTCATATCATAAGTCGATACAGTAGCCATTACAAAATCCTCCTTCCTTAAGCCTTGACGGAGTCGGAGATGAGAACGAGGCCGCCGTTGGGGCCGGGAATGGCACCGCGAATGGCGATCAAGTTGTTCTCCGCGTCAACCTTCACGACCGTCAGGTTTTGAACGGTAACGCGTTCAGCACCCAGATGGCCGGCGGCCTTCATGCCTTTGAAGACACGAGCAGGGTCGATAACGCCCTGCGAACCGGAGTGACGAGCAACGGGGCCCGTACCGTGGGTCTCCTTCAAACGGCCGTGGTTCCAGCGTTTCACAACGCCGGCGTAACCTTTACCTTTGCTGGTGCCGGTCACGTCCACCTGATCGCCGCAGGCGAAGGTGTCGGCTTTCACGATGTCGCCCACGTTGTACGCGTCGCAATCGTCAAAGCGGAACTCTCTGAGAGTCTTTTTGGGAGCGACGTCCGCTTTGTCAAAGTGGCCCTTCATGGGTTTGTTCACTTTGTGAGCGGCCATATCGCCGTAACCGAGTTGAACCGCGGTGTAACCGTCATTCTCTTCGGTCTTCTTTTGGACAACCACGCAGGGACCGGCTTCCACAACCGTGACCGCGATGGCATTGCCCTTTTCGTCGAAGATCTGCGTCATGCCGACCTTCTTGCCGATGATGCCTTTTTGCATTGTCATATACCTCCTTGGTTATTGGTTCCCGACTCTTCGCCGGAAACATGACCTCGTCAGCGAGACCAACAAACCGATTACAGTTTGATTTCGATCTCTACGCCGGCGGGGAGTTCAAGCCCCATCAGGGCTTCAACCGTTTTGTTGGACGGACGGAGAATGTCGATGAGTCTCTTATGGGTGCGGGATTCAAACTGTTCGCGAGAATCCTTATACTTGTGCACCGCGCGGAGAATGGTCACAACTTCTTTCTCTGTCGGCAGCGGGACAGGCCCGGAAACGCGAGCGCCGGTGCGGCGGGCGGTCTCCACGATCTTCTCGGCGGATTGGTCCACCAATTGATGATCGTATCCCTTGATGCGAATTCTGATTTTTTCTTTGACTGCCACTGAAAAACGCCTCCTTGTAAATTTTAGTTGGCGGGCGACGCCAAAACTGCACACTGTGCCGGGTGTTTCATCCCGACCCTTTTTTAAACCGGCCGCTCGTTTGGGTCCAAGCGTCCGGTGCAGTTGTAAGCGTCTTGTAAAGAGCGCAGAGTGCCCCCACGCAAGTCTCCGTGCAAGTGCAACCCTCGCCCGGCGGGACCCTCTAAACTTACATCTTATACCTTGTCGCCCGGTTTGAAATCGGACATACTCAGCGGAAAAACCGGCTGTTTTCAAGCCGCAACCTCCCGCGTCATCGCATATCGTGCAGTCGCGCTCGACCTCGAAAAATGGGCGCAGTTAGCCCACTTCGCATAGTCGTGCCCATATATCATACAACAAGCCCTCCGAAATTGCAAGTCTTTTTTTTACTTTTTCGTAAAATTTTTTACACCCCCGAAACCGCCATTGGTACGGTTTCGGGGGTGTCGTCTACATATCGTTTTTGTCGCGTTTTTCCACCCATATCTTGTGGTGAGAAAGCCTTTATATAATAAGGTATATATAAGGGCGCCGGGTTACCATTTCGGCGCCACCACTTGGTGTTCGCTGGACGCGGTAACGGAATAGTAATGTTTGAGAATTTGCAAATAGTCCCATCCGTCTTCATTAGCAAAGCCGATGGCTCCCATCTGGCTGAGCCCCACGCCGTGACCGTGGCCTTGGGTGGTGATGGTGATCTTGCCCGTGGCCGCATCGTACGACGTGCGGAATGCGTGAGAACGAAGCCCCAGCGCGCTGCGCATACGGTGACCCGTAATAACAACTTTCTTGCCGTCGTTGTTCAGGTAATAGAAATTGGTATGGTACACCGCGTTCCAGGCATCGCCTTGCCCCGCCGTGCCGTCACCGTCATACGAAACGGCGTACAGCGGCAACTTGCCATCAAGTTCGACAAACAATTCTTCGGGGATGGTTCCCTTGTCGCCCACCCAATCTTTCATCTTGGTGTATAACTCCTCACGGGTGAATACCACCGTGCTGATGTATTTTTCGATCAAAGCAGACGTGCCGTATTTGCACACCATCAGGTAGTTGTCGTGGGGGCTGGGCACACTCACCTCGTGCGCCAAATACCCGCCCCATACCTTGTCGCTCGAGGAGGTGTTGCCGCCTGTGGCCGCGCTATATTGGGTGTTCAGCAACCCGCCCTTGAGCGAAGATGCCTTGGTGTTCACGATTTTAACGCCGAGCACCTCGCCCACCGCGTCAAATATTTTCTTGTCCGTCTTATTGGTAAGGTCAATGTTCTTGCAGTCTACTTCGTATGCCCCACCGCCGGCACAGGAATACAAAATGTGCGAGTAGGAGGCCACCGCTTGCGCCTTTTGCGCTTCCACCGACTTACTCATGCTCAGGCCGGTTCCCATTTCCAATTTCACCACGCTGGCAAGCGCGTATTGCAACTGCTCTTTGGTCGTGGGCGCGATGATGCCGTTTTCGTCATGTCCGGGCAACTTCACCTTGCTGTTGGTGTTCTTGATTTTGAACAACGACAGGTAGTCCGCTTCGGCATACGCCCCCGACACAAGCGAACCGTCAGGCGGTGTCACGGGCACGGTCGTTCCCGTGCTCGACGTCGTGGTCGTGGATTCTCCCGTTGTGACACGATCGCCCGTTTGCACCGTGGTACTGTCGCTTGTGCTCGTACCGACCGTACCGGCGGTA
>JAZULW010000009.1:0-5956 GCA_045603285.1 Acutalibacteraceae bacterium
CGCCGGCTCCACGGTGATTGACTTTGCGTATGCCATTCACTCCGAGGTGGGTAACCGTATGGTCGGTGCTAAGGTGGACGGGCGCATTGTGCCCATCGATTACCAGGTGAAAACGGGTGAAATTGTGGAAGTGCTCACCACTTCGGCACAAAATCACGGTCCCAGCCGTGATTGGCTGCAAGTGGTAAAAACCGGTGAGGCGCGCAGTAAGATTCGCTTGTGGTACAAACGCGAACGCCGTGAAGAAAACATCGAAAAAGGCCGCGAAGAACTGGAACGCGAAATTTCCCGCAACTGCATTCGGTTTACGGATAGCGAGCTGCAAGATTTTTTGGAACAGCAGTGCAAACGGCAACATTGTGCCACGGTCGACGATTTTTACGCAGCCATCGGCTACGGTGGTATTTTGCTCTCCCGCTTGATCCCCCGTATGAAAGAGGACTATCAAAAGATGGTCAAAAGCGCCTCGGCCGCGGCTAAGCCCGCCCCCGTGACACCGCCCCGTCAGCATCGCCACCACAACGGCGGTGTCATCATTGAAAATATGGACAATTGTTTGGTGAAATTTGCCCGTTGTTGCAACCCCGTTCCCGGTGACGATATCGTGGGGTTTATCACGCGCGGCTACGGGGTGTCGGTTCACAAACGCGATTGCGTGAACGTTCCCGTTAACCTTGCCAATGCGGCTGAACCCGAACGCTGGGTGCGCGTGGAATGGGAAGACAGTATCCGTGAAGAATTCAAAGCGGTGTTGCGCGTGCTTGCCAACGACCGCATTCAATTGTTGGCGGATGTCACCACGCAACTGGCCAATATGCACGTGATGATCTATGGTATGCAAGCCCGCGAATTGCGCAAAGGCGAGGGCGAAATGGTCATCACGGTAGGTGTTAACGGCCTGCAACATTTACAAGAAGTGATCACGCGCTTGAAACGGATTGACGGTGTTTTCAGCGTAGAAAGAAGCGGTGCGTAAACAATGAAAGCGATATTTCAACGGGTGTACGATGCGCGCGTAGAGGTGGAGGGCCGCACGGTCGGCGAAATCGGCAAAGGTGCCCTTGTTCTGCTTGGCGTGATGGAAGGGGACACCTCCTCTGAAGCGGCTTTAATGGCCCAAAAAATTGCCAATCTGCGCGTGTTTACCGATGAAGCGGATAAAATGAATTTGTCGCTTCTCGATATCGGTGGTGAGGTGCTTGCCGTGTCCAACTTCACATTGGCCGCCAACTGTTCTCACGGCCGCCGCCCCGAATTTTTAAAAGCCGCCCGTCCCAACGTGGCACAACCGCTGTACGAGCAGTTTATGAATGAATTGCGTGGCCTTGGTGTTTCCAAGGTGGAAGCGGGCGAGTTTGGGGCGGATATGACGGTGCATATGCGCGGTGAAGGCCCCGTGACCATCATCTTGGATACGGAGGATTGGAAAAAATGAGTGGGTATGCCTGTTTCCCCGTGGGGCAATTGCAAGCCAACTGCTGGCTTGTGTGGGACGACGAATCTCACGCTGTGCTGATCGACCCCGGCGACGAGGCTTCGCGTTTGTTGCGCGCTCTTAACGAGCGTGGGCTCGTGCTGTCGGCCATTTTGCTGACACACGTTCATTTCGATCATATGATGGCGGTGAAAGCGTTGCAACAAGCCACCGCCGCGCCGCTTTTGGTGCATGAAGCGGATGCACCCGCCCTCACCGACAGTCAAAAAAGCCTCACCGCGTGGTTAGGCGTTACGTGTAACCTTACGGCAGATCGTCTGCTCAAAGAGGGGGATACGGTAACGGCGGGAACTCTTACGTTTACGGTGTATCACACCCCCGGTCATACCCCGGGTAGTTGTTGTTTTCAAACGGAAAATTGGTTGTTCACGGGGGATACCCTGTTTGCCGGCAGTATCGGCCGTACCGATTTTCCCGGTGGCAACAGTGCCGCCATGCGGCAAAGTTTGCGCCGCTTGGCCGCCTTGCCGGAAGAGTGGCTGGTGTTGCCGGGCCACGAAGAAACCAGCACCATCGGTATCGAAAAGCAAACGAATGGATATATGGTGTAACGCGTATGTATTTGGTTCTGAAAAATCACGATTTTCATTTTGAACTTCAAAATATTTGCCGCTTGTTCTTGCCGCAAGAACGCATCGAGATTGTCGATAGCGTGGATGGTCGCGATGGTATCTGCGTGATTACCGCGGTGGAACAAACGGCGTCGAAAACGGAATTGACCGTGCGCTTGCGGTGGGATGATTTCGACCGTATGCGTTCGATGACGTTGCCGTCCGATCTGCCCGACCTGCGCGACGAAAGTGAGCGCCGTTTGTGTGAATTGCTCTACATCCTTTTGGTGGAACTGTTGGGATTTGAACAAACGTGGGGCATCGTCACGGGTGTGCGCCCTGTTAAACTGTTGCGCCGTTTGGCGGCGGAACAAGGGGAAGAAGCGGCCGCCGCGTTCTTAAAAGAACGCTTGCTGGTGAGCGACCGCAAATTGCAGTTGTGCCGCCAAACGTTGCAAAACGAAAACAAATTGTTGGCGCTTTCCCGCCCCGAATCCTACAGCCTGTACATTTCCGTTCCCTTTTGCCCCACGCGGTGCGACTATTGTTCTTTTGTGTCGCAAACCGTCACGCGTGCCGCCAAACTGATTCCCGAATACGTGGAACTGCTCACGCGTGAGCTTGCGCACACCGCCGCTTTGGCGCGGGAACTGGGGTTGCGCTTGGAAACGGTGTATTTTGGCGGTGGCACTCCGACCACTCTTACGTCGGAGCAACTGCACACACTTACCGAAACCGTTGCGCGCGAATTTGACTTGTCGCATCTGCGCGAATACACGGTGGAGGCGGGCCGCCCCGACACGGTCACACCCGAAAAATTGCGCGTGCTCAAACAAGCGGGAGTCACGCGCATCAGCATTAACCCCCAAACGCTGTCGGATGCCGTGTTGCAACACATCGGCCGCCAACATACGGTGGCACAGTTTTACGAAGCGTTCGATATGGCGCGTAAGGCGGGACACAGCAATATCAATGCCGACCTGATTGCGGGTCTGCCCACGGACACGTTTGACGGGATTTCGCAAACGCTTGAACAGTTACTCGCGTTGTCACCCGAAAGCGTGACGGTGCATACGCTGTCTATGAAACGCGCTTCCAACCTGTCGCTGCAAAAACGCGCCGACTATCGCGTGGCGGACGATGCCGTCAATATGGTGGCTCTGTCTGCCGAACGCTTGCCTGCCGCGGGCTACCACCCGTACTATTTGTATCGTCAAAGCCGTACGGTGGGCAACCAAGAAAACGTCGGATGGGCCAAAGCGGGGTTTGAGAGTTTGTATAACGTGTACATTATGGATGAAACGCACACCATTTTGGGGTGTGGCGCGGGGGCGGTGTCCAAACTCAAACGCCCCCATACCGATTACTTGGAACGCATTTTCAATTACAAATTCCCCTATGAGTACAACACGGGGTTGGGCGAAATGCTTCGCCGTAAAGAGTATATACGGGAGTTTTATACCACGAGATAAAGGAGGGCGCTTGGTGACAGTTTTGCAAACGTCGGATATCAACGCGCGTGTGGCGGCCGACCCGAAAGGGTTTATGGAAGAGCAAAACGCCGCGTATCAACAACACGTCAAAGGCGTTGCCGATCATTTGATTGCGCAGTTTTTGGGGCGCGGGCTCGTGTTCCTGTGCGGTCCCTCCGCCTCGGGAAAAACCACCACGGCGGCGCTCTTGCAACGCTTTTTGTATGAAAACGGACGGCGGGCACACACCGTTTCGCTCGACGATTTTTATCTCGGACGGGGATGTGCACCGCGCTTGCCTGACGGTAGTTTTGATTACGAAACCGTCGATGCACTGGATCTGCCGTTGCTACATAGAACGATGGATGTGCTGTTGGAAACGGGCACGGCATCCCTGCCGATTTTTGATTTCCAAAGCGGTATACGGCACGACAACGCGCGTTCTCTCACCATAGAAGACGATTCGTTTGTGATCTTGGAAGGCATCCATGCTCTCCATCCGCGTCTGCGCGAATCGTTGGCGGCGCATGAGGGGTTTACCCTTTGCATCGGCACGTTTTCGTCGGTATATGAGGGCGAAGAACGGTTGCTCAGCGAACGCGATATGCGGCTTGTACGCCGCCTGCTGCGCGATGTCCGTTTCCGTAACAGCGACCTCGAAAATACGTTTGATATGTGGCGGCAAGTGGTGCGCGGAGAAGATTTGTATTTGTTACCCTATGTCGGCGATGCCGACGCCGCGTTCGATACCACACACGCGTACGAGCCCGCGCTTTTCAGCGGTGAATTGTTGCCGCTTCTGCGCGAGGTATCCGCCGCATCCCCCTACTACCACGAAGCCCAACGGCTTGCGGGAGTGCTTTCGCGGTTTGTGCCGTTTTCGCCGTCGTTGTTGCCACCCGATAGTTTGTTAAAGGAATTTGCAGGCGCCCCCTTGTAATTGTGGCGAATATCCGTTATAATAAGAAAAAAGACCGAAAGGAGCAAATCCGTATGGCGATATTCGAAGATGTGTTGTCCCGTGCCAAGGTGTTGGCCGAAGCGGCGGGCAGAAAGACCGGTGAAGTGGTGGAAAACACCAAGGTGAAAATGGAGATCTCGCAAGTGCAGCGGGAGGTTGCTTCTTTGTACGAAGGGCTCGGCCGTTTGGTGTACGACGCGCGGAAATCCGGTGAATCGGTGGACGAGATGGTGGAGGCTTGTGTCGCGCATCTTGATGAGCAAAATGCCTATTTGGAAGAACTGCAGGATCGTTTGCTTGAAAACAAAAACGCCGTGCGTTGCGCCGCCTGCGGTACGGTCAATGATGACAGTGCCCGTTTTTGCAACCATTGCGGGCAATCGTTGTAACACGTTAAAAAGGCTCACGATGTGAGCCTTTTTTATTGGGGAGGGACAGAAATGACGGAGTATGACCGCGCCTTACAAGCGGCAGACTATATTCGGGAGCAACTGGATGCGCACGGCGCGGCAATGCCCTTGCTGGCGGTGGTGCTCGGTTCGGGTCTGCACACCTTGAACGAGTCGTTAACCGACTCGTTTTCTGTGCCGTATGGAGACATTCCGCATTTCCCCGTCTCCACCGTTGCGTTTCACGAAGGGAAACTGCACGTCGGCCGGTTGGAAGGGGTGCCCGTGTTTTTGCTTTCGGGTCGTTTCCACTATTACGAAGGGTACGATATGCGGCAGATCACGTTCTACGTCAAAGTGTTGCACTTGCTCGGTGTTCGGGTGTTGTTGCTCACCAATGCGGCGGGCAGTGTGAACGAATCGTTTGCGGCGGGGGACTTGATGTTGATTACCGACCATATCAAACTTGCCCTTGACAGTCCCGCGCGCGGCGAAAATGACGAACGCCTGATGCCGCGCTTTTTCGATATGAGCCGCGCCTATTCGCCCTGCATTCAACACCACATCACGCACTGTGCCGAACAACTGGGCATTCCGCTCAAACAGGGCGTGTACGTGTATATGGGCGGCCCGCAATACGAAACGCCGGCAGAAGTGCGGATGATCCGTGCACTCGGCGGGGACGCCGTGGGGATGTCCACCGTGCCCGAAGCCATCACGGCAGTGGGTTGCGGCATGGAAGTGGCAGCGCTTTCGTGCATCACCAACGCGGCCGCAGGAGTGTTGCCGAACGCTACCTTGTCGCACCAAGAGGTGGGTGAAACGGCCCAAAAAGTCGGCCAGCGTTTTTGCGAGTTGGTCAGCCTGGTAGTTAAAACGCTAAAATTTGAGCGTTTTAACTAAAAAATGGCAATGATTTCGGGTCAAATTGTTAAATATCGCAAAGAAAACCACAACTTTTTTCAAAAAAGACTTGAAAAAGCAAAACAAATGCGGTACAATATCATTTGTAATATGGATTTTAACGGATTTTTTCCGTTGGAATATAATTAAAGTATGGGAGGTTATTGACATGAACAAAGTGAAAC
>JAZULW010000010.1:0-2778 GCA_045603285.1 Acutalibacteraceae bacterium
GCATAGTTTTGCGAAAATAAAATGTCTTCACCGTCGGGAATGTTTACACACAATAACCCACCCGAAAGTTGAGTGGCGGTTTCCACCGAATCTGCCAAGCGAGAACGCATATCGTCGTTTACCACCAAACGGTCTACCACGACTTCTACGGTGTGCTTTTTGTTCTTTTCGAGCGTGATGATTTCCGACAAATCGTAAATGATACCGTCAACCCGTACGCGCACAAAGCCCGATTTGCGTGCAGCTTCCAATTCTTTTTGGAACTCGCCTTTTTTACCGCGCGCAAGCGGTGCTAACACCTGAATACGCGTGCCGTTTTCCAATTCCATAATACGGTCGACAATTTCGTCCACCGTTTGTTGCCGAATTTCACGCCCACACTTGGGACAGTGCGGAATACCGATACGCGCATACAACAATCGAAAATAATCGTATATTTCCGTCACGGTTCCCACCGTAGAGCGCGGATTTTGCGACGTGGTTTTTTGGTCAATGGAAATGGCGGGCGACAACCCGTCAATGGAATCCACCTCGGGCTTGTCCATCTGACCCAAAAACATACGAGCATACGACGAAAGGCTTTCGACGTAACGGCGTTGTCCTTCGGCATAGATGGTGTCAAATGCCAGCGACGATTTGCCCGACCCCGAAAGACCCGTAAACACCACGAGTTTATCACGCGGTACGGTAACGTCAATGTTTTTTAAGTTGTGTTCTTTGGCGCCTTTTATCACCAATTTATCCAACATACTGCTCTTCCCTTTTTGCCATTATTTTTGGTTTTTTAGTTTTTCAATTTCGTCACGCAGCCACGCGGCGTGTTCGAATTCCAACAGTTTGGCCGCGTGTTTCATCTCCCGTGTTAACTGTTCGATGCGTTGCATCCGTTCCGCTTTGCTTAAACGGCGACCGCTTTTGCCCGTTTCGGTCGGGGTGATCTGCAACACGTCGCGCACGTCCTTGGTGATGGTGCGCGGCGTGATGCCGTGTTCTTCGTTATACCGTAGTTGGATCGCACGACGGCGGTTGGTTTCGGTGATGGCGGTTTCCATCGACGGGGTCACACTGTCGGCATACATAATCACCTGTCCGGACGCGTTGCGCGCCGCACGACCGATGGTTTGAATAAGCGACGTATCCGAACGCAAAAATCCTTCTTTATCCGCATCCAAAATCGCCACAAGCGATACTTCGGGGATATCCAACCCCTCACGTAATAAGTTAATGCCCACCAATACGTCGAATTCGCCAAGCCGCAGATCGCGAATGATCTGCATCCGTTCCATCGTATCAATATCGTGGTGCATGTAGCGCACCCGAATGTTCACGTTTTCCAAATACGCGGTAAGGTCTTCCGCCATTTTTTTGGTAAGCGTGGTTACAAGCACGCGTTCACTGCGCGCGGTACGTATACGAATTTCACCGATAAGGTCGTCAATTTGCCCTTCTACGGGTTTCACTGTCACTTCCGGGTCAAGAAGGCCGGTGGGGCGAATCACCTGCTCCACAGGGGTTCCGCTTTTTTCCAGTTCCAGTTTACCCGGAGTAGCGCTGACAAACACAGCTTGGTTGATGTGCGCGTAAAATTCATCAAAATTCAAGGGGCGGTTATCGAACGCACTGGGTAAGCGAAACCCATAATCTACCAGATTTTTCTTGCGCGCAAAATCACCGCCGAACATACCGCGTACTTGCGGTAAGGTAACGTGTGATTCGTCCACAAACAACAAAAAGTCATCGGGAAAATAGTCCAGCAACGTACACGGCGTGGAACCGGGCGCGCGCCCCGAAAGGACGCGTGAATAGTTTTCAATGCCTTTGCACATGCCGATCTCGCGCAACATTTCGATATCGTATCGGGTGCGTTGCAACAAACGTTGGGCTTCCAACAATTTGTTTTCGGCTTTAAATTCGGCAAGACGTTGTTCCAGTTCTTCCTCAATGCGGCCGATGGCACTTTCCATTTTTTCGGGCGGAATGATATAGTGCGAGGCGGGATAAATGGCCACGTGGCCAAGCAAATTCTTCATTTCCCCCGTCAGGGTATTGATCTCGCTGATGCGGTCAATTTCGTCTCCGAAAAATTCCACGCGCACGGCCGTATCGCCCGAATAAGCGGGAAAGATCTCCACCACGTCGCCGCGCACACGGAATTTGTTGCGTGCAAACCCGATGTCGTTGCGTTCGTATTGCAAATCCACGAGTTTCATCAGTAAATCGTCACGCTTTTTCTGCATACCGGGACGAAGCGAGATCACCATACTGCGGTAATCAATGGGGTCGCCCAAACTGTAAATGCACGACACACTCGCCACAATGATCACGTCGCGCCGTTCGGATAAAGCCGACGTCGCGGAATGGCGCAATTTGTCGATCTCGTCGTTAATGGCAGAGTCCTTTTCAATGTAGGTGTCGGTCGTGGGAATATACGCTTCGGGCTGATAATAATCGTAGTAGGATACAAAATACTCAACCGCATTTTCGGGGAAGAATTCTTTGAACTCACTACAAAGTTGTGCGGCGAGGGTTTTATTATGAGCGAGAACGAGGGTCGGACGGTTGACATTAGCAATAATATTTGCCATCGTAAAGGTCTTACCCGAGCCGGTAACACCAAGTAAAACCTGCTCTTTTTTGCCGCTGAGCACGCCCTCGGTGAGCGCGGCATTCGCCTGTGGCTGGTCTCCGGTTGGCTTGTAATTGGAATGTAACATAAATTTACCCATACGCTCACCGCCTTTCTCTAAGTATTGCCGAAAAGTATTAGCAGTATAGTAT
>JAZULW010000011.1:0-2535 GCA_045603285.1 Acutalibacteraceae bacterium
ACTACATCCCCACCGACGAAGAGATTGCCCGCGGCCTCGCCAACCTTCCCCAAATATAATCAAAAAGAAAAGGGCCGCCCCATTCGCCCACACCCCATGAGGAAGTATTTGTTTTTCAAACAAAAATTCCCCGTACCGTTGTCGAAAGCCTTGCTGCATTTTCGGCTTTGTTACGGGAAGTTTTATCGTTCTACAAAACTGCGAAGCACCTTAAAAAGAAATTTTTGAGTGCAAGAAAAGGAAAAAAGCCTCGATAATGCTGACGCATATCGAGGCTTTTTGACGCATAATTGTGCCAAAAGTTTCTTTTTTAAGGAAATACTGCCTTATGGGGTATGGGCGAATGGGGCGGCCCTTTTCTTTGCAATCGTTTTTCACCGATTTTCCATCAGCACACGCTCTTTGGCTTACATCGTTTCGGGATATTCCCCGTTTGCCGTTTTCGCGGCAATGGCGTTCATCACGTCGTCCTTGTCTTCGGCGTAGGTCATCCCGTACCATTTTTCGCCCGTGCGGAGCACGGTGGTTTCGGCCTTGCCGTCCGCCATCAGGGAATTGACCGCAAACGGCAGATAAAATTCCGCTTTCAGCGGATTTTCTTTCACCGCGGTGTCCAAGAATTCGCAAAACAACGCTTCCAAATGCGCCAACATCGCGGCGGGGAACGCCCACGCGTTCATCGACACGGCACACCCTTCGGGCAACGGCTCGTACGTCTTGCCGCCATCTTCGGAGAATTGCGCCTTGCCGTCCACGATCTCAATGCGGGTGCGCTCTACCAAGTCGGTCAAACGGCCGTTTTCGTCGGTAGAACAGATCCCGCGCGACACGTAGCCGTTTTCGGTGAGCGTGTTTTCCAAAATATACCCCGCCATCGCAAACTGCATCGTATCCTTCGGTTGGGGTTTGGCCAAAAAGTCCGCCAAAATGCGGTAGGTCTCGCGGCCGTAAAAATCGTCCGCGTTGATCACCATAAACGGTTCGTTCACCACGCCGCGGCAACACAAAATGGCGTGCCCCGTGCCAAACGGTTTTTCGCGGCCTTCGGGCACGGTGTAGCCTTCGGGCAACCGATCCAGTTCTTGATACACGTATTCCACCGGCACCGATTTCGCCACACGGTCACCCACCAAGGCCTTAAAATCGTCTTCAATGGCGTGTTTGATCACGAATACGACCTTGCCGAAACCCGACAACACCGCATCGTAAATGGAATAATCAATAATTTTTTGACCGTTGGGGCCAACAGGGGTGAGTTGTTTCAGGCCGCCGAAACGGCTGCCCATACCCGCCGCCATGATCACCAACGTGGGTTTTTGTTGCATAGGAACCTCTCCTTTTCACATCCATTATAACGGATATCACGGCATGCGCGATGCCACCGTCAAAAAAACAGTTGCAAATTTTTTGCCGTCACGCTATGATAATTATAACAGATTGGGGAAAAATATCAACCATCTTTTGGAGGAAATGCGATGGCTATTTTAATTACCGGCGGTTGCGGCTATATCGGCAGCCACACCTGCGTGGAACTGCTTACCCGTAATTACGACATTGTGGTACTGGATAACTACGACAATTCCAACCCCGAAGCCCTTTCCCGCGTGCGCGAACTTACGGGGAAAACCTTCCCGTTTTACGAGTGCGATATCCGCGACAGGGCGGGGCTTGCCGCTATTTTTGAAAAACACGACATTGACGTGGTGATTCATTTTGCGGGTCTCAAAGCGGTGGGCGAATCGGTGCAAAAACCGCTGGAATATTTCGATAACAACGTGAACGGCACCCTTGTACTGTGTGACGTGATGCGGCAGTACCGCTGCAAACGGATGGTGTTTTCCTCTTCCGCCACGGTGTATGGGATGAACAATCCCTCTCCGCTGGACGAAACAATGCCCACGGGCGCGGTCACCAACCCCTACGGCCGCACCAAGTTTATGATCGAAGGCATTTTGCAAGACCTTAGCACGTCCGACCCCGACTGGTCGGTGGTGCTGCTGCGCTACTTCAACCCCATCGGCGCGCACCAAAGCGGCCGCATCGGCGAAAACCCCAACGGCATTCCCAACAACTTGATGCCGTATATTTCGCAAGTGGCGGTCGGCAAACGCGAAAAACTGTCGGTGTTCGGCAACGATTACGACACACCCGACGGCAGCGGCGTGCGCGACTATATTCACGTGGTGGATCTCGCGCGCGGTCACGTGTGCGCGGTGGACTATGCCCGTGAACACACGGGTGTGGAGGCCATCAACCTCGGTACGGGCAACGGCATCAGCGTGTTGGAACTGGTGCACACCTTTGAAAAGGTCAACGGCGTGCCGGTGCCGTACGTCATCGCCCCTCGCCGTGACGGAGATATCGGCACT
This sequence comes from Acutalibacteraceae bacterium, assembly GCA_045603285.1. Lineage (GTDB taxonomy): Bacteria > Bacillota > Clostridia > Oscillospirales > Acutalibacteraceae > RGIG3009. The sequence goes on from JAZULW010000011.1 coordinate 2,370, forward strand.
TGCTACTCCAACCCCGCCAAAGCAAAGGAACTGCTTGGCTGGACGGCCGAGTTTGGCGTGGAAGATATGTGCCGCGACACGTGGCGTTGGCAATCCCAAAACCCCGACGGCTACAACACATAAATCAATAACAACAAAGCGGGACAGAAACGAAAGTTTCTGCCCG
>JAZULW010000012.1:0-16726 GCA_045603285.1 Acutalibacteraceae bacterium
GAAAGTAAAGTCCCGAACTTCAAAAAAGAAGTTCGGGACACAACTTTTATTGCAAGGTGACCTTGTGATAGGCTTTTTTGCCTTTTTTCACAATAATGTGACCTTTTTCGAATGCGGTTGTGGAAACCGTAGCATTCACGCCGACAACCTTTTCACCGTCCACGCTCATACCGCCTTGTTCGATAAGGCGGCGCGCCTCACCGCGCGAAGAAACGAGGCCGGTGAGCATCAACAAATCAATGACAGACACGGCACCGTCCACAAACGCATCAGGAGCAATGGCGGTGGTGGGCATATTTTCGGTATCACCGCCACCGGCAAACAACGCACGTGCGCCTTGCTTGGCTTTTTCGGCTTCTTCTTCCCCGTGTACCATTTTGGTAAGTTCGTAAGCCAAAATTTCCTTGGCGGTATTGAGTTGACTGCCTTCCCACGCATCCATTTCTTGAATTTGTTCAATCGGCAAGAACGTAAGCATACGAATGCATTTGAGAACATCGGCATCGTCGACGTTGCGCCAGTATTGATAGAAATCATACGGCGAAGTCTTATTCGCATCCAACCACACGGCGTTTCCGGCGGTTTTTCCCATTTTTTTGCCCTGCGAATCCGTAAGCAACGTGATGGTCATAGCGTGGGCGTCTTTACCGAGTTTACGGCGAATCAGTTCCGTGCCACCCAGCATATTCGACCATTGATCGTCACCGCCGAACTGCATATTGCAGCCGTATTCTTTGAACAAGTAGTAAAAGTCATACGACTGCATAATCATATAGTTGAATTCAAGGAACGAGAGGCCTTTTTCCATCCGTTGCTTGTAACATTCGGCACGCAACATATTGTTGACCGAGAAACAGGCACCCACCTCACGAAGCATATCCACGTAATTGAGTTTCAGCAACCAGTCGGCATTATTGATCATTTGTGCTTTGCCTTCAGAAAAATCGATAAAGCGCTCCATTTGGCGTTTGAAGCATTCGGCATTGTGGTCGATGTCTTCTTTGGTGAGCATTTTGCGCATATCGGTACGGCCCGAAGGATCTCCGATCATCGTGGTGCCGCCGCCAATAAGAGCAATGGGTTTGTTCCCCGCCATTTGCAGACGTTTCATCAGCGTGAGGGCCATAAAATGCCCCGCCGTTAAACTATCGGCCGTACAGTCAAATCCGATATAAAACGTAGCCTTTCCGTTGTTGATCATATCGCGGATCTCGTCCTCATTGGTTACCTGGGCAATCAGGCCGCGCGCTTTCAGTTCTTCAAATAATGTCATACGTATTTCCCCTTACCATAAAATTTACAAAGAAAAACCGCCCTCTGCGTTGCAGAGGACGGCTGATAACCGTGGTACCACCTCAATTTATCTTAAAAAAGACCTTAAGGGCGCTGTAACGTGCGCACACGGCTCCCCTACTGCGCCAAAAACGGCGGTTCGGTTTGCGGTTCGGGAGTGTATTTCTTCGCCGCGTTTTACTGCCTTGCAGCAACCGACAGCTCTCTGGAAAAACCAACGACGAATACTTCTCTCCGTCAACACCTATTGTATTCTCAAAGTAGATTAAACCATATAACCACGTATTTGTCAAGCCAACATTTCTTCCGCCGCTTGTAGCGTGGCCGCTGTGACTTCACCACCGATGATACGGGCAATTTCGTGTTTGCGCGTTTCGTTATCAAGGCGGGTAACTTGCGTATGCGTGCGCCCACCACTTACTGACTTTTCAATAAGGTAATGGTGATCGCCTCGCGCGGCAATTTGTGCCAGATGCGTCACGCAAAGCACTTGCCGACGGCGGCCTTTCACCGTTGTTTGCGCCGTTTCCTGTAGTTTAATACCCACTTTTTGTGCGGCGCGGCCACTGATTCCCGTATCGATCTCATCAAAAATCAGCGTATCAATGGCATCCGCATCGGCAAGCACCGATTTGATCGCCAACATCACACGGGACAACTCACCACCCGAAGCAACGCGCGATAACGGGCGGGGCGCTTCCCCGACGTTGGCAGACATCAAAAATTCCATTTTATCCGCACCCGTGGCGCTAAGAGACATTTCCTGACGGTCTATAACAAGCGTAACGCCCGCCATATTTAAAAAGGCCAGCTGGTCCTGCACCGCTTTGGCAAACCGCTCTCCCGCCACGCGACGCTTTTCGGAGAGAATGCGCGCCGCCGATTCCGCCTCACGGCGCAGTTCTTGTTCACGAAGACTGAGCGCCGATAACCGTTCATCAAAACATTCGATTTCTTCCAATTGTGCGCGACATTGCTCGGCGTAATCGAGAACAACTTGTTCGTCGGCTCCGTATTTCGCAAAAAGACGACGAAGAATGTCCAATCGATTTTCCGTTTCGTCCAATTCGTGCGGATCAAAGTTCAACCGTTCGGTCATCGAACGCAGTTCTTCCGCCGCCTCCTGCAACAAGTACAAGCCTTCTTGCAAGGTGGAGGCCGTTTGTTCCGCGCTTTCCATATGTCGTGCCGCCCCTTGCAAAGCCGACACGGCCTGTTCCGTAAGGGATAGCGCCCCGTCGTCCCGTTCGCCGCCATTCAAGAAAACACGGCATTTGGCAAGAAGATCGGTCACTTTTTCGGCATTGCGGAACAAATCACGACGAGCTGCCAATTCCGCATATTCCCCCACGGTGATATGCGCGGCTTCAATTTCTTGCGCTTGATAGCGCAACATATCCAAACGGCGGGCTTTTTCGCCCTCGTCCATATCCGCCTCGCTCAACTCACGGCATACTTGCCGCCAATCACGATAAAGGGCCGCATACTGTTGCACATCCGTCTCCAAATTGCCGAAGCGGTCCAAATACGCCATATGTTGTTCGGGCGAAAGCAGAGCCTGATTTTCGTGTTGCCCGTGCAAATCCACCAACACCGCGCCGATCTCGCGCAATAATGCTGCCGTAGCAGGGCGACCATTGACGGCGCAAGAACTCTTCCCTTCCGCCGATATGGTACGGGCAATTAGCAAATTGCCGTCCTCATCGGGTGCAAAACCAAGCACTTGCAATTTATCTACGCTCCACGCGGACAAATCGGAAAACAGAGCCGTCACGTGGGCCGTATCCGCGCCCGTACGCACCATGGTGCGGGTGACGCGTTCGCCAAGCACCGCATTGATAGCATCAATGATGATGGATTTTCCGGCACCCGTTTCACCCGTTAACACGTGAAAACCTTTTTCAAATTGAATGTCGGCGCATTCGATCACCGCAATATTTTCAATATGTAAGCAATCTAACATACCGTAATCACTTCTTTATTGCCATTTTTTAAGTTCGTCCACCAACGCCACCGCTTCTTCGGGAGATTTGGTAATGCACACAAACGTATCGTCCCCTGCCAACGTGCCGATGACGGTGGGCCAATGCAAGGAATCCAGTGCGGCACAAGCGGCCTGTGCCATACCGGCGTGGCATTTCACCACTACCAAGTTGCACGCATCGTCCACACTAACGACCGCGTCCCGAAAAATGCCGCCGAATTTGGAAGAGATGTGTTTGGCTTCCTGCCGCACGACGGAATAATGATACGCGCCATCTCCATCTTGCACCTTAATGAGGCGCAATTCCTTGATATCGCGGGATATGGTGGCTTGGGTGACAGGAAATCCGCAATTTTGCAAGGCGCGCATCAGTTCTTCTTGCGTATCCACCTTGCGAGTTTGAATAATTTCCAAAATTTTCGCTTGACGTTTGGTTTTCATGGATTATCCCTTCCTGTTCGTTAACTTTCGATCAAGGATTTCATAAAACGACCGGTGCTGTAATTTAATAAACGCAGCGCGTTTTTCAGAGCGCGTAATGCGTATTTCGGCTCCGTTTTCAATGGCTACTGCTTCTTCCCCATCCACTGTTAAAAACACGCGCGGACCGTCTTCGCGCCAGCGGGGTTGTATGGATAAATCCGCATCATCGTTGAAGATATACGGTCTTGTATGTAAGGAATGGGGGCATATCGGTGTTAACAACAAGCAATTCAACGCGGGGTCCACAACGGGCCCTCCCGCCGACAGCGAATATGCCGTAGAGCCTGTAGGCGTGGATACGATAAGCCCGTCGGCTTGATAAAGCGGCATCGGCACGCCATGGTTGGAAACGTCAATCTCAATCATACGGGTGAGCGCATCGCGCGAAACAACTGTTTCATTAAGCGCACTGTAATGCGTTGTTTTGCCGTTTTCCGTTAGCGCAATATCCAACATCATACGATACTCGATGTCGTAGCTACCGTCAATCAAACGTTGCAATTTCTCCAATTCATCGGTTTCCAATCCCGCCATGAAGCCGAGGCGCCCACAGTTGATCCCCAGCACAGGTTTTCCAAAAGCCGCCGCGTGTTTGGCACAATGAATAATGGTGCCGTCACCGCCGAGCGCAATGGCAACATCGCACGCCGAAAACAGTGCATCGGCATCGGAGGGCGGAAACGCTTCGTCACACGGAAACAAAATTTCAACCGATAAATTTTCCAACACCGCACACACGCGTTTTACTTCTTCACGAACGTGAAGCGTTCGGTAGTTGGGGAAAAGTGCAATTTTCATCGTGCCACCTCCTAAAACTGGAAAAATGCTTCTTCCACAATGCGACGGATATCCCACGCAAAAGAAGCCGGTTCTTTTTTGAGAACCGCCAAATATTCAATGTTTCCGCGGTTTCGGCCGGCACCGCCGAGAATGGGCGATACCGTTAAATGCGATACCGCGCAACCGTTTTGTTCAAAATAGGTCGTGAGTTCGCGTAACACCTTCACGTGAACCGATTTATCGCGCACGATGCCGCCTTTTCCAACATCGGCTTTTCCCGCTTCAAATTGCGGTTTGATGAGCACCACAGCGGTTCCGCCATCTTTCAAAAAGGGCAACGCATACGGCAACACTTGCCGCAGCGAGATGAAAGATACGTCAATCGTTACGATATCCACCGACGCAGCCGAAATCGCCTGTTTGAGTTTTTCTGAACGAATGTCGGTGCTTTCCCAATTTTTCACACGCGCATCGACACAAAGAGAGGGATGCAGTTGGCCGTGCCCAACATCCACCGCATACACAGTGGCAACACCGTGCGTCAACAAGCAATGGGTAAATCCCCCCGTGGAAGCCCCGATATCCATGGCCACCGCGCCATCAAGAGTCAAACCGGCCAGTACGAGCGCTTTTTCCAGTTTTAAGCCGCCACGCCCCACATAAGCGCATGCTGCTCTCTCACATAGGACAACGTCCTCTTGGCAGACACACAATGAAGCCTTGTCAACCAGCTTTCCGTTCACGGTTACCGCACCGTCACGGATCAGTTCTTTCGCTTTTTCGCGGCCGCTGGCAAACCCGTTTTCCACCAAAAAGGCATCCAATCGCCGTTTATCGGCCACGTTCTTCTCCCCCTCGAACGGTGCGAATCATCCCCTCGGTATCCAAACCACACAAACGAAGCCCTTCTTCTACCGAGCACGTGGGGATAAAGCGGTCAATCGCTTGTATCTCATATTGACCGAAATACCGATTTTCCAGCAAAGCGGCACCGAGTTGTTGTGCCACACCACCCGAGCGGTTCCCTTCTTCAAAAAAGATAACGCGTTGATATTCCCCTGCAATGCGCAGTACTTCGTCGGGGATAGGATGAATACGGTTGAGTTTTAAAACCGAAAGCGGTATCTCTTCTTTAAGGACGCTTACGGTATTGAGAACGTTACAGAACAAACGACCGTATGTGATCAGCAAGGTGCGCGCATTGGCGTTGCGGAAATACGCAAAGGGTTTCCCGTCGGGTTTATACGACGGTACCGGCAATTGTGCGCCGCGCGGATAACGCACAGCCACAATACCCTCATCGTCATACAAAGCTTGCTTCATATCCAACACCAGTTCTTCATACGTGGAGGGTGAATAGACAGTCGTGTTCGGAATGGTGGACAAAAACGATACGTCAAACAGCCCTTGGTGCGTTTCGCCGTCATCGGGCACGATGCCCGCACGGTCCACCGCCAACACAACGTGATTATTCATAATCGCCGTATCGTTTAACAGTTGGTCATACGCACGTTGTAAAAACGTGGAATACACCGCGAAAACGGGCAAACAACCGCCAACCGCCAATCCCGAAAGAAACGTGACAGCATGTTCCTCGGCAATGCCAACATCAAAAAAACGGTCCGGAAAACGTTTGGCGAAATCAGAAAGACCCGTACCGCCCGTCATGGCCGCGGTAACCACGCACAGTTTTTCATCGTGTTCTGCCGCCGCACACAGACAGTCCCCTGCCGTTTTGGAAAAGCTCTCGCCACCCGCAGCTGTTTTTCCCGTTTGAACATCAAAGCCCGAAACACCGTGAAACACATCGGGGTCTTTTACCGCTTGGGGATAGCCGTGTCCTTTTTCGGTGATAACGTGCAACAAAACGGGCCGGTTGGCCGTTTTTGCCACCTGCAAGGCGCGGCACGTATCGTTCAAATTGTGTCCGTCCACAGGGCCCAAATAGTAGAAACCCATTTCTTCAAACATACTGCTGGTATGATAAAAACTTTGCTTCACACTCGTTTTGGTACGCGACAACAAATGATGCAACGAATTTCCTACCAACGGAAGGTGAGACACCAGTTTATTCACACCATTTTTAAAACGTTGGTAACCGGTTCCCGTGCGCAAATTTGAAAGATGGCGCGCCACAAACCCCACGTTTTGGTTAATAGACATTTTGTTGTCGTTGAGCACCACAATCAAACGGTCATCACTGCGGCCGGCATTACACAAACCTTCATATGCCAATCCGCCGGTCATCGCACCGTCACCGATAACGGCAATCACGTGCCCTTTGACACCCGTTAAGGTTTTGGCTTTGGCAAGGCCGTTGGCCGCCGAAACGGACGTGCTGCTGTGGCCCGCAATAAACGCATCGTACTCACTCTCTGCAGGGCGCGGAAAACCCGAAACCCCTTCCGATTTGCGCAAACGTTCAAATTGCGCCGTACGGCCCGTAAGCAGTTTGTGGGCATAGCATTGATGCCCCACATCCCACACAATGCGATCATCGGCAGAAGGAAACATCCGATGCAACGCTACCGTCAGTTCCACCACACCCAAGTTAGAGGCAAGGTGGCCGCCCGTGTGGGAAACGGTATTAAGAATCGTATCGCGCAATTCACCACACAGGGCATCCAATTCTTCGGCAGAAAACTGCCTTAAATCGGCGGGAGAGTGTATTCTTTCAAGCAAACTCATAAACATTCCTGACTTTCAAAACACATTAGAGGGGAACAATGGGAAAAATAAGACCCACGATTACACCCAGAATGACACCGCCCAGTACCTCCAGCGGTGTATGGCCGATCAGTTCTTTGAGCGTAATGGGCGTTATGGTGCGGTCGGCCATGCCGTCGCCATCAACATCCGCTTTTTCTTGCTCAATTTCATTCAAATAACGGTTGAGCAATTTGGCATGGCGACCTGTTTCGCGGCGCACACCCATCGCATCGTATACCACAACGAATGCAAAAATAAGCGTGATAGCGAAAATGGGGGTTTGCAGACCGTGGAACCGCGCCGTAGCAACGGCTAGCGCACACACCATAGCGGAGTGGGCGCTCGGCATTCCGCCCGCTCCCCACAAACGTTCCAATTGCAATTTTTTGGTGAGCAACGACTGTATAATGGTTTTGATCACCTGAGCAAACAACCACGCAAGCAGCGCGGCAATCAGCGCACGGTTTTGTAAAAGCTGTTGCATAGTTTCCATATCACGATACCCGTTTTAACAAAGTTTCGGCCAGTGCCGTTAAATCGGCACGTTGCTCGTCAAACACCGACAGGGCCGAAATCGCTTTTTCGGTATAGTCCCGTGCCAAGGCGCGCGCATTTTCCAAACCAAGCAAGGAGACGTACGTGTTTTTTTCGTTATCCGCATCACTGCCAACCGGTTTTCCCAGCTGCTCAGCGGTAGCGGTCACGTCCAAAATATCGTCAACAACCTGAAAAGCCAGCCCAAGATAATACCCAAATTGTTCGGCCGCCTGCACCTGCACATCCGTGCCGCCTCCGATCAGGCATCCCATTTCGCAAGCGGCCTGAATCAGCGCCGCTGTTTTGCCCTCTTGCAAGGTTTTGAGCGTATCGGTATTGATCTCTTTGCCTTCGCTCTCCAAATCAATCACTTGACCGCCGATCATACCGTTAATGCCGGCACAGTGCGCCAAAACCCATGCGGCGCTTAACGCCGCCTTGGGCGATACGTTCTCTACAAGCCGCGTATCCAACATCGTTTCGAAAGCGCGGTTAAGAAGCGCATCCCCCGTCAAAAGAGCCATGGCTTCACCGTATGCCGCGTGAACGGACGGTTTCCCACGGCGCAAGGGACTATTATCCATACACGGCATATCGTCGTGAACAAGGGAGTACGAATGGATCATTTCAATCGCCGCCGCAAAGGGAAGTGCCGTCGCCGGTTGTTTGCCGCACAAACGGCAAAACTCCAATACGAGCACAGGGCGCAACCGTTTTCCGCCACCTTCGCACGCATACGACATGGCGTGAACAACGGTGTCTTGCAACGTGCCGTCTTGCGGCAAAAAGGCGGGAAGCGCCTCTTCAATCAAATGCAGATGTTCTGCGAGACGCTGTGTATACAAACTGCTCATATCATTCCTCAATTCCCGTTTGCGTTAATTGTACGATTTTTTGTTCCGCTGTTTTCAACGTATCGGAACAAAAAGAAACCAATTTGGCACCTTCATCAAACAACTTCATGGATTCATCCAAGGGGCACTTTCCCGTTTCCAATTGATTCACAATCACTTCCAAGCGTTGCATGGCTTGTTCAAACGTCATCGTTTCACTCATGAGTGCTTTCTCCTTTGACCGTGGTTTTCACATAACATTCAATACGTCCGTCTTCCACCAGAAGAGACAACGTCTCCCCTGTCTTTACCTGCTCAACCGACGTGATAACGGCACCCTCTTTGGATGCCACGGCATATCCGCGCGCAATCACACGAAGCGGACTCATCGCATCCAATTTCCCCGCAATCGCACCAAGCGACTGTGAACACCGCGTAACCGTTGAACGGACGGCAGAGGTGAATGCCCGCGCAAGATAATCCAACCGAATGCCGCGCTCTTCTACATAATACAGCGGTTGCGACAAACACGGCCTGTCCGCAAACGATTGCAGATGCTGCCGTTTTTGTTGTATACCGTGTATGAGACTTGCCGTTAGGAGTTGAGATAGTTTTTGTACCCGTTGCAACAACTGTGCGCGGTCGGGTACGGCAAGTTCCGCCGCGGCAGACGGTGTAGGAGCACGTAGATCCGCTACGAAATCGCAAATGGTAAAATCGGTTTCGTGGCCGACTCCCGCAATAACAGGAATGGACATTGCCGCCACCGTGCGCGCCAACCCCTCGTCGTTGAATGCCCACAACTCTTCAAGAGAGCCGCCACCGCGCCCAAGGATAATAATATCCGGTGTTTGAGGGTGGGATTTCTCCTTCATTTCTTCAAACCGCAAAAGCGCGCGGCGTAAATCGGCGGGAGCACCGTCACCTTGCACCAATACAGGAGCAAACACCACCTCGGCGCACGGGAAACGACGGGACAATACGTTTAGAATATCGCGCACGGCCGCGCCCGTCGGTGAGGTGATCACGCCCACGCGCATCGGCATCGGCGGCAACGGTTTTTTGCGTGACCGGTCAAACAACCCTTCCGCTTCCAAGCGACGTTTTAATTGCTCGAATGCCATCTGCAATGCACCTGCGCCGTCAGGTTGCATTTCATCAATATAGAGTTGAAAAGAGCCGTCTTTTTCGTACAACGATACGCGAGCACGCACCAATACCTTCATTCCGTTTTCGGGCATAAACGGAAGCAGTGCGGCTTGCGAACGAAACATCACCGCTTTTACGGCGGCGCTTTCATCCTTGAGTGTCATATACAAATGGCCCGACTGGTAGTGGTTGGTGAAATTGCTGATCTCACCGCTTATCCACACGCCTTTGAGGTTGGCATCACCGTCAAGGAGGGAACGTACGTAGCGGTTAAGTTGGCTCACCGTAACCGCATTCACAATAGGCCACCTCTCTCCTTCATAGCCGTTAACACAGCAATACCCACCGCATTATCGGAGGAAAACTCGGGCGGTGCAAAGCGGCCGCCAAACCGCGCGGTCAAAGCTTCACGAATGAACGTATTGGACATAACGCCGCCCGCATACACCACCGGCATAGCGCTGTATTTGTGCAAGAGCCGCGCTGTCATCTCTTCCAAAGCGGCTTGAATATATCGCAAACAAAACAACGCGACCTCTTCGCGCGGTGTGCCGTTTTTCAACAAATCACGGCACTGATTTTCAACACCGGAAAAATGTGCGTTTTCGTCTCTTAATACCGGTTTCACTTTTGGGCAAGCGGCGGCAGTTTGCGCCAGCTTGTCCAATGCAGGGCCGGCAGGAAAGGGTAACCCAAGCATACCACCCACACGATCAACCAACTGCCCTGCTTTTAAATCAAGCGACGAGGCCACTACTTGACACGAGATAACGGTATCCCGATGCGGTGTAACAAGCAAGGCATCCGTGGTGCCACCCGAAACGTGAAATGCCAAAAACGGTGTTTCAAACAGTTCGGTAGAACGGGAACCGTAAAGTGCGGCGGCAACGTGGCCTTGTTGATGCGTGAAAATATGCAAAGGGCAACCCGTAACAGCGGATAGTTGGCGTGCCGCACCAAGTCCTACCAAAAAGCACGGCATATAGGAACCGGCAGCTTCTTGCGGGCGGTCAGACACACCTATCGAGGACAGGCCGTCCGACAACGCGACCGCTTGGCATAAGCGCTTTGTCAAATCGGGTAGTTGTTTTACGTGATGAAACACGGCATCACTTTGGCGAAGGCCGAGCTCCCCTTCTTTCACAGGAAGAAGTTGTTTAAACTGCCAAAGCGCCCCCGTCTCAGCCTGCAAAGCCGCGACGGAGGTCGTATAATTGCTGGTATCCAGCCCGATATAATTATTCATGGTTTTCGCCGTCGCGGGAAATGCCGCCCAACACACCGTTGATAAACGAGGCATCGGCATCCGAGCCGTAAACTTTGGCAAGTTCCACCGCTTCGTTGATGGAAACGCTGACAGGCACTTCCTCTACCCACCGCATTTCAAAAACGGCCAAACGCATAACGGCCAACGCCACACGGGATAAACGGGCTTTGCTCCATTTATGGGAATGTTCAGAAATAAGAACATCGATTTCTTCCAAATGGTTTTCTGCACCTTCAGCCAACATAAGAGCAAAAGGATCACCGATCAGATCGCGCGCTTCTTCTGCATTTTGCAGAATGTCCGCCACCGATCCGTCCGTGAAACTTTTTTCAAACAAGAGAACAAATGCCAGTTCTCGCGATTCCCGACGCGTCATGCGCATACCATGCCTTTCTGTTTTCAAATTCCAAAACCGTATGCCCCCTGCTTAACACAAACAGGAGGCGACCGATCACTCTTTTTCTTCTTGTTTTTCTTTTTTGTCTTCCAACACCAAACCCATTACGTGAACGTTGATTTTGGTCACAGGTTTTCCGGTCATCGACTGAACCGCCGATTTGACTTGACGTTGCACCTCACCCGCCACATCGGGAATACGCACACCGATTTTCAGATTGACATACACATCCAACACGGTTTCGTTTTCGTTGTTGATAACCGTAACGGACCGCGGTGCAACTGTGTTCACAATGTTGCGCAACTCGGGCAAACTTTTGGCCATACCGGCAACGCCCGGCACTTCCAAGGCCGCCGTACTCGCGATAGTCGCAATTACATCTTCCGAAATAATGCAGTTGCTCTCAGGGGTTGTATATTGTCTGTCATCCATTGTCGAAGACCTCCTACTTTTTGGTATACACATTTATTATACCACAAACTCCGTTTTGAGCAACACTTTTTTGTTATTTCATCGGAACAATATTGATATTTTGCGGTAAAATATTCGATTGAGCCGTAATGATCTGTGAAATTTTAGACGTATCCTGAACCGAAAGCCCCTCGCTTTGCACGACAACACTGCACGTATCCCCTTCGATATAGACCACACAATCAGCAAAACCCTTCGCTTTGATCAGATCTTCAATGGCACTTTCTTGCTCGATGGCTTTGGCCATTACGGCAATGGCCGTCGTCGCTGCCTGTTTTTGTTCATCATCCGCCTTCACGTTATTCAACACTTCTTTGACCAGTTCGGTTGCTTCATCCCGCGACTTTTCACGGTTTTGACGCGCTTGTTCAAAATATGACGTTTCCACTTTGTTGGAATTCACGTTTAAAGCCTCGCCGAGTTCGTTGTCTGACGGGGTGCTTTGCGTGGTAGGGGGGTCACTGTCAGGGGTTCCGAAAGAGGAATCCGCCAAATAGTAATTCAAATACACCGCTACACCGAGCGCCGCTATCAACGTGCCGAGGACCACTTGTTTTTTACCAAAAAATTTACGCATAAACTTTCTCTCCCGTCAAGATAATTTTGTTACACACACCCGTTTATCCGCTATATTCAACGCGACCGTCACCGCTCCTACGATACGTTCACGTACCTTTTCGTTATCTCCCCCTTCGCAAACCACCACCACGCCTTTCACCGTGGGTTGTATTTCGGTTACCAGCAACCCCTTTCGTCCCGTATCGGTGTCAATCACGATCACCGTTTCTTCGTTATCGTCGCGTTGTATCACCTTATTGGAATCCTTGCCGTTATCTTCTTGGCGGTCGGTGTTGGTTTTTTGTTCGGTGGCATACACATACTCCACACCGTTTTCCAACGTTATCATCACACAACATTTTCCCGCTCCTTGAATACTGCCGACGATTGTCGTCAATTTTTCTTCCGTTTTTGCAATAAATTCTTCTGCCGAAGTTTTTGGGGACGTTTGTGCTTGATTGCGAGAAAACACTTCGGGAAACGCCAGCAACAACACTCCCGCTATTCCGCAAACAACTACGGCGGTACGCCCTTGCTTAGAACGAAAAAAAACGCGTATTTTTGTTACGGTTTCGTCTTTTTTCCATTCGCTCAAATTTCTCATCCTTTCACCCGTCCGAACGGATACTCACCGTCGTTCCTAACTGTTCTTCCAATACGTCCCGCACGGCCAAAGCCCCTGCCACTTTTTGTTTGTCCACATAAATTACGACCTGCTGAATGTATATGTTCCCGTTTTCCGAAATATCCGTTTTCACGGTGATTTCTTTTGCCGTCACATCGCGGTACGATAAGCATTCCTCCGCGATCTCTTTTACGCGTCCTTCCACTTGCCGCGTTAACTGCTCGGTAACGATATCGTTTAACTCTTCGCTCACCGAGGCTTCGGGAAGCCATTCCATATTCAACGACAAGTCAACGGTAAACGTCAAAAGAGGTGCGATCATACTGCATATAAAAAACGTGGTCACCAACAAATGATAAATTTTACCGCCTTTTTCTTTGGGAATAATCCACTGCATCGCCGCACAACCCACCGCGGCAAAACACACGGCAATGCTCCATCCTCGCAACTCTTCCATAGGAAGTTATCCTTTCCCCGTTGCTACCGTTACAACGGTTACGGCGATCACGGCAAACAACGAACCCGCGCACAACACGGCAATCAAACATTTCATCACACTTTGGGATGCACGTATTAAAGAGGTTATACTTTCCAGTTCAAAAAGTTCACTGCACATACCGCAAAGGGCAAGGCACGCGTTCCACAATACACATTTGAGCAAGGTTGGCAACACGACCGCCACCGATATCGCAATACCGATGGCTCCCGTAGTGGAACGAAGCAGCCCCAAGCAACTGCGTACCGTTGTAAAGGCTTCGCTGAGGGAAGCCCCTACCACCGGCACGAAACTTGCCAGTGAAAAACGCCACATACGGTTGCCCAAACTATCTGCCGAACTGCCTGCCAAATTCTGCAACGACAACAATCCCGTAAACAGCATGGTACCGACCGTTAAGACCCACACGGCGGTTTTTCCTATGGCATCCCCCACACGGCCAAGCCGTACTGTCGGCGAAAGGGAACCGATCACACCAAGCGCCAATGAAATGCCCATCAACGGCACGATCACCGAATTCGACAACAACGACAACAATTGCGCCGCATATAAGACAATTGATTGGAACGAAACGGCCGAGACCGCATATCCCGAACTCAACAAGATAGCCGCGTATACCGGAACGAAACTCATCATAAACACGGCAAGTGTTTCGGTAACCTCCGCTGTTTGCGTAATACAAGCCGCTATCGGTGTTACCACCGTTGCACATGCTACGAGCGATGATAAGATGGAAAATAACGAAGCCCCTTTTTCGCCTCCCAATGTCTGAGAAACACCGCTCAACCACGCGTGCAACAACACCACCGCCAACACCACCGCACATGAACGCAAGGGTTCTCGCCCGGCATCCGCGGCCAACTGTACGATTTGTTTGATAAGCGAGTCGGGTTTCAGATTTGATACCCCTGTTATTTCGAGTTCCGTAATACCCAATTTTTCAAGCAATTCACGCGTTTCGCTCGGCAGTTGGTCCAACAAATCTGCCGCACCGCTAACTTCCAATTGTTCCTCATACAGTTCGGAAATGTTCTCAGCGGATACCGAATAGCAAAAAAGCATCATCAGTCCCAACAATAGTAAAAGCCCTTTTTTCATACTTATCCACCGATCAAAGCAACCGCTACCGATACCATCTTTTGAAATAAGGGTAAACCCATTATCAGCAACGCAATGCGCCCCGCCAGTTCGGCTTTGGCAGAAAGGGCCGATTCGCCGGCATCCTTGCATGTATCCGAAGCCAGTTGCGTAATTAAGCAAACCCCTAATCCTTTAAATAAAATCTCCGCATATTCCGTCGATAAACCGCTTTTCGAAAGCATATCCATTATGCTTTTGAGCACCGTTTCGGCTTTGGAAAGCAGAAACGTCGTTATGATCACGCCGGTAATCAGCACCAACACCAAGGATTGTTCGGGGCGTTGTTGCCGTAAGATTACCGCTAACACGGTAACCATCACCGACAGTCCCGCAATTGTCACTATCTCCATTTCATCACAATCCAAATATCGTTTTCACCATATTGAACAAATCGCTGATTTCGGTTACTACCATTGCTAAAACTACCACTAGGCCGGCCAAGGTGGTCATCATCGCCTGTTCTTCCCGCCCCGAAC
This sequence comes from Acutalibacteraceae bacterium, assembly GCA_045603285.1. Lineage (GTDB taxonomy): Bacteria > Bacillota > Clostridia > Oscillospirales > Acutalibacteraceae > RGIG3009. The sequence goes on from JAZULW010000012.1 coordinate 15,199, forward strand.
GGATCAGTACTTGATTTAACACCGCCACGATAATGCCGATAGCCGCAATTTTAAATATCAAATCCACATCCACCATTACCACTCCCTTCGGTTACAGAAACAACAGCCCCACCGTCAATCCGCCGCACACACCAAGCGTTAACCAAACACGCCCTTTTGTTCTCACCGCTTCCCGTGCATGTTCCAATCGCTCGGAAAACACCTCTTGATATTCCTCACAAAAGCGTATTTCCCCCTCGACGTCTAGGCGCCCAAAGCCTTGTGCAAACCCCTCCAAAACCGTTTTATCATCTGCCGAAAGCCCCACGCTCTCTCCCCATTCCGAAACACATCTCTCCCATTCTTCACGCTCGAATTCCGGTGCCGCTGTCGTAGAGGGAACCACGCCGAATTCTGCAAACAATTCTTCCATCGGGACCGCCGCATAACGAATACGCTCACGCAGACGGTGAATGCGACTTTTCACTTCCATTAACCCTGTTACCCGTTGTTGCAACTGTATTCGTCCCACAATACCGCCCATTAACCCCGCCACTAACAACAGCAACATCCCCAAGCCTTTCACGTAACCATTCCTCCGTTTTACTATAACTGCGTATTTCACTCGGCCGTTCCCGGCCGTGCAAAAAGAATAAATACTCAAACACGCCGTTTTCCAGTGCAACGTGCAAGTTTTTCATTTGCAACAATTGCCGTTCTTCCCGACAATGCACCGTCGCAATGGCCGGAACACCGCGATACAATCCATCCGTTACCGCGGTAATGTCTTCTCCATCCCCCAATTCATCCAACACGATAAGCGGCGGTGCCAAGCAACGCACGGCTTGTTCAATTCCTACCGCTTTCGGCAAACCGCACAACACATCACAGCCGCATTCCATGGCATATTCTTTCAATTCCCCTCGCTCGTCCACAACCGTCGGATAGAGGTGGTACTGCGAAAAATTATGCAATAAATCTTTCAATAAACTGGTTTTTCCGCAAGCAGGTTCGCCGCAAATCAAGGCACTGCGAACGCGCTTTTCGGCATAAACAATCGAAAACAATTCCTTTGCGCAACCCCGATGTCCTCGTGACACTCGTATACAAAGAGAAGATATCTCCCGAAACGAGCAAACCTCGCCTTCTTGTAATACGGCGGTGCCCACAACACCGATACGGCATCCCTCTCGCGTGGAGACATAGCCCTTTCGCAGTTCCTCTTGATGGGTATACAAGGAATGTCCGCACGCGTTATCCAGCGTTTTTTCCAGCCATTCCTCTTTGCAAAGAATCGCTTCCTTTGGGTTAACCGTCAACGTATTCTCCACGGAAAGATACCACGTGCTCCCTCCCCCTGTAAATGTTACTGGCTGTCTTCGTCGAAGACGTATTTCTTGAATACGAAGCGCTTGTGAGAGCGGCAATTGCAAAAGGCGGTCTTGCAATTCCCACGGCAACACTGCACTCGCTTTTCCCAAACCGTTCATTGCCTGTCCCTCCCACCTTGTCCTATTTGTATGCAGCAATGAGAAACAATATGACAAAG
>JAZULW010000013.1:0-5626 GCA_045603285.1 Acutalibacteraceae bacterium
CATAATGATAAAAATACGGGTATCTTCCGTTAAGTTAGAGGCTTGCAAAATGGCAGAAAGAACCAACGCAAAGGGCAAAAATGGAATGGCACCAAAAATTTCGGTAACACGCATTAAGAACATATCGACCCAGCCACCGAAATAACCGGAGATACAACCGATAATAACACCGATAATCGTTGCAACAATAACGGCAACCGCCCCGATCGTCATCGTCATACGGCCGCCGTTCATTACACGGTTAAACACGTCGCGACCCATATTATCGGTACCGAAGGCGTAGCCTTTTAAGCCCCAAGAACCCACAAACTTGCCGTCTTTAAAAGCATAGTTTTGGAAACCGGATGCCACAACCATGTCCACTGCACCGTCGATAGTGAGTTTTTCGGGAACAGCGGTTTGACCGAGTTTGCCGTTGCCCCATGCGTATACTTTACCATTATCGGTAAGAAGCGCGAAATGGCGCGTACCGGCCGAAACCGATACAATTTTCTCGTTCTCGGGCAATTTCGGTGCTTTGGCAACGGTACCCAGCGTGATAACTTCGTGATCATCAGTCAATAACACGATAGAATCACCGCTGGCAGCAATGTCCACAATTTTACGGTTGCCAATATGCTCGTACACGTTAACAACTTTGGTTTTGCCATCCTCATCAACAAGTTGATAGTTGTCATATTTCGCACTGTCACCGGTAATAAATTTGCCATCATTCGTCAAAGCAAACATACCACTATTGGTAAAGGCAATTTCGGCAAAATCGTTGGTTTCTTTGCTAAGTTTGACGATCGATTTCATGTTCGGTGCGCCGGTTTGATAGTTGCCCCATGCGTGGAGCGTACCGTCTTTCATCAGAACGGCGGTGACTTGGTTACCGCAAACAAGCTGCTTCACATTATCCACATTGATAGTACCGTTAAGCAGTTGCGAGGGTTGCTTGATTGACATCGCCAACAACGTTCCGTCATGGCTGTATTGTCCGTTATCATACACACCCCAACCGTACACCGTGCCATCGTCACCAATTGCAATGCAGTGATCGGAACCCGCGGCAGCAAAACGAATATCCGCCTTTTGCACTTCTTCCGGGATTTTCATGACGTCAACGCGGTCTTCCTTAGAAGTGGTGCCATAATAACCCCACAAATGCACATTTCCGTCTTTATCCAGCCCCAGTGTGAAGGAACCGTTGGACGTGATAGAAACAGCGCCCTCTTTCATCGCGGCGGGAAGTTTCATCATACTCATATTCGGTGCGACATTGGCGTGGGCCGATTCCATATAGGAAAGGTCTACCGGATCAATAGCAGGGCCGATAAACACAAACAGGAACATCGAAATAAGAACAATCACCGCGGCAGTAGCAAGAGGTTTACGGAAGAAACGTTTTACCGCTAATTTGGTAGGACTGTCATACCGTTCATTTTCAACCGTATGCTCTTCCCTGCCGAATCGATTGAAAAGATTGCCAAAAAACATCTTTTGCAAACATTCGGCTATAAAAAGCTTTTTGGGGGCTTTCTTTTGTGTATTCATTTTTAAAAAGCCTCCTTACTTGTTCACACGGATACGCGGATCAACAAATCCGTACGCAATATCAATCAGAAGATTACCGAGCAAGCCAACGATAACGTAGAACATTTGAAGCAACAATACTACTTCAAAATCCTTGCCGGTCAACGAATTTATATAAATAAGGCCCATACCGTTAAGGCCAAAGATATTTTCAATCATAATAGAGCCGGAAAATATGCTTAAAAACCAACCGATAACCAAGGTAACAATCGGAATCAAGGCATTTCTCCAAGCGTGAGAATAGATAACCACTTTTTCACGCAGACCTTTTGCGCGTGCCGTACGGATGCAATCCATCGACAAGGCTTCTGTCATGGAAGCACGCACATACCGCGTCATACCGCCGAGTGACGATAACGTCATAACAATAAGCGGCAACGCCATATATTTGAGTTGGTCAAAAAACTTTTTAAGCCCTGTATAATTTGAACCCGGAGTTTTCATACCCGATACGGGAAAAAGTCCCAATACGATGGCAAAAAACCAAATACATAGAATGGCTGTAATAAATATCGGAATACTATAACCTATAATTGTGCCCGCTTGTATTGCCGTATCTCGACGGCTTCCACGGTGTACAGCACAAAAAATACCCATAGGAATGGTAATTCCCAACGCCAGCACGGTTGCGAACAAATTGATAAAAATGGTATTTTTCATCGGTTCAACCAACACTTCTTGCGCGGGACGGTCGTGGATGTAACTGTACCCAAAATCGCCTTGCAACAAGCCTTGATATTTGCCGTTGATAGGTGCAATGCCGATCCAACCGAGATACCGGACAATGATATTTTCATCCAGCCCCATCTCTTTGCGCAATTCCTCATATCGTTGTTGGAAACCCTGTGGATTGTTTTTATAGGCCTCCTTCAACGTTTCCACTTCGGCGCGTGCGCGGTCAAACGGAATCATTGTGTATACCACAAACATAAGGAATGACAGTATCACAGTAACGATCGCCATATACCCCAATCGCTTCAGTATATATTTTCCCATTCTTATCTCTCGCTTCCGTCCTACCCTAAGCGGTAGGTTGCAATATAAAATAAACGTTGTGTTAGTTGTTTTTAAAAACAACAACACCGTATGGGGTAGCCCTGTGGCTACCCCATACGTACGGAGCTGTTTAGCTCACATTGTTAATACCGTGTTGCTTTAATTATTCCGCTTCAACGGCGTTTTTGATGGTCGCATATACAACGGCATCTGCGCAACCCCAGAACGGACCAGTCTTGTAGTTCTCGATCTTGGAATTGTAGATGTCATAGTAGTAGTTGGAGTACAGCGGGATATCGGGAACCAAGGAGTTCCATTTCTCGATGTACGCTTTCCACCACTCGTTGTATTCGGCTTCGGTCTTGGCGTTATAAACCATCGCCATGGAGAGATAATCCATACCGAGGCTGGTTGCACCGGCAGCCTTAGCCGCGGCAAGAGCATCCGCATAGGACAATTTCTCAGCCGTAGGATCATAAGGATACTTCGCATCATCGGGATCGAAGTACTTGTTGGAAGAATAGCCAAAGTACAACGGATCACTGGACCAGTTGAAAGAATAGTCATAGACAGCCGAATTCCAACCGGTAGCCAAGTTGAACATACCGTAAGTGGGAGTACCGCCGTAGCCGTAGCTCTCTTCACGATAGATCTCGCCGAGGAGTTTATCGAAGTCACCGGTGGTGGAACGAATCACCATACCGGCAGAAGTGACTTCCTTGCTGTTGGCCAAAGAGGTGCCGATCAAGTCGGTCACATCGTTGGGGGTGGTGCCGAACCAGTTGATAACCAGCGGCATATAGTAGTCGTTGCCGACTTTCACGGTTTTGTATTCCACACCGTCAGTGTTGGCCACGGAGGTGTAGGTTTTGTTGACACCTTCGCAAGCAGCAGCTTCTTCAGCAGTCAATTTCTTATAGCGGACAGCATCCACACCGGTGGCGCCTTCCACATAGGCTTCACCTTTGGAGTTGTAGACCCAACCATTGTCTTCGAGAACTTTCTTAGCAGAAGCCAAGGAATACTCGTAGCTGTTAAGTTGGATGGTGTCTTCCACGGCCAACCACTGAGCAAAGTCAGGAGAATAGGGACCGTGCACCACTTGGCCGTAACCGCCGGTGAAGGTCGAGCAGAACGCGTTTCTGTCGAGCAAATAGGTGATGGCTTGACGTACTTCGGTGAACATCGTAGGACCGAAGTCGCATTCAAACTGAATCTTACCGTAACCGGCACGTTGATAGTGGTTCTCCGCCAATTTGCCGTTGGAGGCTTTCATCGCATCGAGAGCCGCTTTGGTGTCAGTACCGCCGGTGATGTTCGCCAAAACGTCAATCACGCCGTTTTGGAGTTGGTCAAGCTGGGTTTCGGAAACGATCTTCACATACACCACGGTGGTGATGGAGGGTTTCTGGCCTTCAAAGTTACCGGCGAAGTTCGGGTTGATCTTCATGGTAACTTCTTTGGTGCTTTGATCCCAAGCAGAGATGGTGTAGGGACCGGAGAAAGCGTATTTCGTTACATCGTAACGAGCCGCTTTGAGGTGCTCACTCTTCTCATAGGTAAGGGTCTCAGCAGTGGAATCAGCCGCTTTCTTGTACCATGCATCGGTCAAGTAAGCGCCGTTGCCGTCATCCTTCACTTCAACGCCTTCGCCCAACACAAGGTCAAGCGGATAAGGCGTAACAGCGCCATAGGTGTTGGCATAGTAGTAAGGATAGAAGCCCGCTTCTTTGCTAACAGTCAACGAGAATTTGTAGTCGCCGAGCAAACGCACACCGGCAAACTCTTTGGTGGCACCTTCCACCGTAACATCGGCGCCAACATACTTTTTGAAGCTGTCAAAGCCAATGAACGCTTGACCGCTCATACCGGTGTGACCGGCATTGACGGAAACGTTGGTGCTGAACGCCAAAACGTAGGCCAAGTAGTTGACAGCCTTCACTTCGGTGCCATCGCTGAATTTGAGACCGGGGTTGATTTCGATGGTAACGACCAAGTTGCCGTTCTCATCTTCAATTTCCGAATGCTCTTTGACAACCGTTTGGTTCCACACATAGGCACCGTTTTGGTTGGTTTCCATCGTGGAATAACCGGTGGTCAAGCGGTTGATGTCCTGGTCGGAAGCGCCGGCAGAACTGCCGCCGAAACCGGGCCAGCGGAAATCGCCGGAAAGTTCGGTAACATTTCCGAGAATTACCTTGTTCTCGTTTTTCTCAACTTCCGTTTCGCCGCAGCCGGCAAACATGCCAAGGCACAACAACGCAACGAGGAGCAAAGCAAGAACTTTCGAGAATTTGCGCATAAATATCCTCTCCTTCTTTTTCTTATATTAGCGAGTTTCCCCCTCGCATAATATACGGTTAAACCATTATGGCACATTGCAATGTGCCATACAAAAGGGGTACCCCTTTTGCTTTTCTGTTAAGCAATCCCGTCTAAATTAAACTCCGAAAGCCATTGATTCGCCGTTTCGCAAACACCGCGCAAACAAGCCTCTTCAAACGGACTGTCCAGTTCGGCATTTTTAAGCAATTCGGTAAACACGCGACTGCCGCCTTGCAAGGTATAGGCCATATAGCGGTTCCAAGCCTCTTTGGGATCCGCTTGGATCTTGGCCCAGAATTGAAGCGCCACCGTTTGCGCAAGGCAATAATCAATGTAATAGAAAGGACTGGAATAAATGTGATGTTGGCGTTGCCACCCTTCCCCTTCGCTATAAAACGGGATATCACCATCCAGTTTCATCCACGGCATATACACAACGAGAAGTTCTTTCCATTTTGCGTGACGTTCCGCAGGTGTCATTTCCGGATGTTCATACACCTCATGCTGGAAATGGTCCACCAACGTGCCGTACGGAATAAAGGTAAGTGCACCCGCCAAATGGCTATACATAAATTTACGCGTATCGGTGCCAAAGAAACCTTCTGCCCACGGCCATGCAAAGAATTCCATCGACATGGAATGTACTTCGCAACCTTCCATGCTCGGCCAAATGGTTTCCATCGGAATGCGTTTACGGTTAAGCCAGTCGGCAAAGGCATGACCTGCTTCG
>JAZULW010000014.1:0-6733 GCA_045603285.1 Acutalibacteraceae bacterium
ATGCGGCTTTTTTGTTTATTTTTGTTTCGCCGCCGTAACGGTGTTTTTGAGCAGCATCGCAATGGTCATCGGCCCCACACCGCCGGGCACGGGAGTCAGCCAACCGGCCACTTCGTCCACCGCGGGATCCACGTCACCGCACAGTTTGCCGTTTTCGTCGCGGTTGATACCCACGTCAATAACCGCGGCACCGGGTTTCACCATATCGGGGGTAACAAACTTGGCGCGGCCAACCGCCGCCACCAACACGTCCGCCGAACGGCATACGTCTTTCAAGTTTTGCGTGCGCGAATGGCAAATGGTCACGGTAGCGTTTTCGTGCAATAACAACATTGCCATCGGCTTGCCGACGATGTTGCTGCGCCCGATGACCACACACGTTTTGCCCGCCACGTCGATGTTGCTGCGGTGCAACAATTCCATCACACCGGCGGGGGTGCAGGGCAAGAAAGTATAGTCGCCGATCATAATGTGCCCCACGTTGGCCGCGTGGAAAGCGTCCACGTCTTTTTCGGGGGCAATGGCGGCAATGACCGCTTTATCGTCCAAATGCGACGGCAACGGCAACTGACACAAAATGCCGTGAATGTCGTCACGCGCGTTGAGATCCGCCACCAACGCGAGCAAGTCTTCTTGCGTGGTTTCTTCGGGCAGGGTGAATTCCACCGAACGAATGCCCACGTCGGCACACGCTTTTTCTTTATTGCTCACATACACGCGGGATGCCGGGTCGTTGCCCACCAAGATCACCGCCAGCCCGGGGGTGTTTCCTGCGGCGATCATCGCCGCCACTTCATCTTTCAGTTCTGCACGCACCGCGGCGGCAATCGCTTTTCCGTCAATCTTCTGTGCCATGTGTCTTCTCCTCTTCTTCGGGCAGTTCCACGTCCAAGGTGTTTTCCGCTGCCGCGGCAAAAATGTCTTTCGGGGTGCGCGAGGCCGCCGCACGGAACACGAAAAACAACGCGACACCGCCGAGCACACAAACCGCCGCCACCAAACACGATACACGCATAGAGCCAAGCATCAAACTGTCGGTACGGAGCATTTCAATAAAGAACCGCCCCGTGCCGTACCACATAATATACAGCGTAAAAATCTGGCCTTTAAACCGATACGCTTTTTTGGACACAATATGTAATACCACCAGCCCGAGTAGACACCACAAACTTTCATACAAAAACGTGGGATGCACGGGAAGCGCGCGGTCGTACACAAGCGATGCGTTGGTGTTGTTCGCGATCCAACTGCCCGTCATTCCCCACGGCAGCGTGGTGTTGGCACCGAACGCCTCTTGGTTAAAGAAGTTGCCCCACCGCCCCACTGCTTGCCCAATGAGAAAACCGGGGGCGGCAATGTCGAACATCCTGAACGTGTCCACCTTGCGAAGCGGACACATCCACAGCGCCGTGGTAAACGCGCCGATGATGCCGCCATAGATGGCAAGCCCCCCGTTCCACACATGCAAAATCGTGACGGGGTCGGCAAAATACGCCGCGCGGTTTTCGGAAAACAGTACGTAATACAACCGCGCACCGATGAAACCCATCAACGTACACACCAGCACCACATCGATCATGGGGTCAACCTTTAACTGAAAATCGTCCGCGCGGCGGAAAGCATATACCACCGCGAGCAAAAAACCAACCGCGATGAGCAAGCCGTACCACCGCAGGTTGATGTCCAGCCCAAACAATTCAAACGACACAATGGTATCGGATACGGGGAACAACAACCCCAAACCCGGAAATTCTACGTACGAATTCATTCCGTGACACCTTCTTTGCTCGGTATAATGCACGACAACGCACAAGTACACTCGTCAAAATCGTGCGTCAGTCGGTCATACACCAATTGTATATCAAGTGTGGCTACTTCGTCAAGTATGGAAAACGCTTCTCGGCCGCACAACCAACCGTCAACGAGCAGATCTCCACAGTTTTCGGCACTGTCCGTCTGCGAGATCATCCGTCCGTACACCGCATTGCGTGTTTCTTCAAATACGTCGGGGTCAATGCCTTCCGTTTGCAAACGGGCCACTTCCTCCTTAAACGCGGTGCACACCGCCACAGGGTCGGCGGATTCACCGCCCATCATCCAGCACGCATAACCGGGACCCGTCCAATAACTCACGTCAAACGACGCGTTGATGAGCCCCTCTTCCATAAGCCGTGCATACAACGGTGACGCGTGCCCGCCCAGTATCTCTTCCAACACGGCCGCCGCGGCCACACCCTTCGCCGATTCGTCGGGCAACCCCTCGCCCGTGTTCATCGGCACCTTGTACCCGAGATAAAACAACGGCGTGGCTACTTCCATTCGTTCCTCCACGTACGGGCGCACACACGCGTGCGGTTCGTCTACCGCTGCACGCACGGGTGCTTGCTTGTCGGTGGGGGTAAGCCATTTGTCCGCCAAACGGTCCACCTGCTCGCAAGTGATGTCCCCCGCCACCACGAGTGCCATATTGCCCACGTGGTAAAAGCGCTCGTAACACCGATACAAAAGTTCGGGCGTGTTCTCGGCAATGGAGTCCACCGTGCCCGCAATGTCGATGTTCACGGGGTGGCGATGGTACAACGCTTTCATCAAATTGCAAAACACCCGCCGTGAAGGAGAATCTTCTCCCATACGGATCTCTTGCCCGATAATGCCGCGTTCCTTTTCCACCGTTTGTTCGGTGAAATAAGGCGCCTGCACAAAATCGAGCAAAATGTCCAACGACTGTTCGGTGTTTTGCGTGCAGGAAAACAAATACGCGGTATGATCAAACGACGTGTACGCGTTGGCGTTGGCACCTGTTTCGGCATAACGGTCAAACGCATCGCATTCTTCGTTTTCAAACAATTTGTGCTCTAAGTAATGCGCAATGCCCGCGGGCAGTTCGGTCACGTTGCCGCCCTCCACAAAAGCGTTGTCAATGGCACCGTATTTGGTGGCAAACACCGCATACGCGGTGTGAAAACCCGTTTTGGGCCATACGTAAAGCGGCAACCCCGACGAATGGTGACGATGATAATACGTTTCGCCCACACGGGCGTTATGAATACGCTGCCAGTTACTCATCGGCGTTCTCTCCTTTCGGTGCCAACAAATACACGCACCCGAGCGTGACCTTCGCGGCGGCGGCCATCACGTCTTCCCTTGTCACCGCTTCGATCTCGCGTTTCACGTCCTCGGGCGTTTTGAGGGTCTTCGCCAAGCCTTGTCCCACGTACCACGCGCCTGTTGCGGCTTGTGCATCGTACACACCCTCAAACGCTTGGCACATCGCACGGCGGGTTTCTTCCAGCTGTGCCTGGGTAAACGCACCCGCCCGAATATTCTCGATTTGCCGCAATACTTCTTCCTCGGTGCGCGCGGCCTGGCCTTCTTCCACACCGCTTTGCACAAACATGACCCCTTTGAGGCGGTCGTATTGGGACGAACAATAATAACACAAACTCAGTTTCTCGCGCACGTTTTTCATCAAAAGTGACGTGGCCGTGCCTCCCAACAACGCGGACATGACCCGCATCGCGGGAACATCGCGGTCATCCCCCGCACATTCGGTGGCAAATCCCATCACCAGTTTGCATTGGTTCACGTCCAACCGTTCGATACGGCGCACTGCTTCACTCGGTTTGTGCATCAACGTACCGCATCGCGCGGGGGCACGCCCTTCCACCTGTGAAAAACCGCGCCGGAAGGTTTCTTCCACCAACGGCAGTTCCTTTTCGTCTTGCACCAATATCTGTACCGTTGCCTCGCGCAACACCCGTTTCCACGCGGCGGTAATGCGCTCCGCCGTCAATGCTTCAATGCGGTCAATCTCGCCATACCGCCCGATGCTGTACGCATCATCGGGGCAAAGCAATTTTTCTGCCTGACACCGCGCATACCATTGCTTTTCGTTGATTTGTGCCGCCACCGTTTGTGCCAAGCACCGCTTTTCAATCGCCACGTCATTTTCGCGGAATATCCCGTTTTCCAGTGCAGGGGCAAACAACATTTCACAAAGCAACGCAGCACAATCTGCTGCCACGTGTTCGCCGTGCAAGGCATAGCGGTCGGCGGTGCATTCTGCCGTCAACAACAACGCTTGTGTTTCGCCCACACGCGCCACATCGCCGCTGACAGCGGCACCATACAAACGGTTCAACCGCCGTTGCAGAGCCGTGAAATCGGGATACGCGGCGCACGCACGGGTCAGCAAAAACGGCAAAATGGCCTGTTCTTCCACCGTGTCGGGCGTGAGCGGCATAAACAACCCCACCGTGATACGCGCCGTCTTAAATCGCGTATCGGGCAACGTCAAACACCGCACCGCTTCACACAAGGTTCGGTTGCAAACGGACATAGCAATTCCTCGTTTCGTTGATAGATGATATTAGCATACCACAAGAACGCCTGACTCGCAACGATTTTATTATTCACTGCGCAGCGCTTCCACCGGTGGCAGACGGGAGGCCTTGTACGCAGGATACACCCCAAACACACACCCCACCAACAAGGAAAATCCGCCCAGCGCCAAAAACACCGTCAAAAGCCCGTCCACCGCCATGCCGTTGGCGGTCAATACCGTGCCCAATATCGCCGCGGGCAAGATGCCAAGGAGAGCGCCACCGAGCGAGAGTAACACCGCCTCTGCCAAAAATTCACGGAGAATCCGTCCCGATGTGGCACCGATGGCTTTTTTGATGCCGATCTCCCGCGTGCGTTCGCTCACCGACGAGAGCATGACCGTCATAATCCCGATGCCCGAAACCAACAGCGAAATACCACTGATGGTGGCGAGCAACACCCCCACCGCGTCCACCAGGCGGCCCAAACGGTTTTTCTGGGTGGCAAGGTCGTCGGTCCGCACTAAGTTGTGTCCGTCGTATAATCGTCCGAGAGTCTGTTCAATGCGCGCTTGCACGCTTGCTGTTTCGCTCTCCCCCGTCCGCACCGCGATCTGGTCAAACCGCGTTTGCCCTGTCAATTCCGCCGCGGTGGTATACGGGATATACACCATACCGGGGATAAACGCCGTCACGTTTTGCAGCAAACTGCTGCCCGTTTCGGTCACACCCACCACCGTCAGTTCGTGCTGACTGTCACCGATGCGTGCCGTGACGGTCTTGCCCACCACGTTACTACGCCCATATGCATTTTGTGCCACCGCTTCGTCCAACACACAAATGCGCGCGCGTGCCGCCACGTCGCCTTTGGTGATCATCCGTCCGTGTTTTCTTGACAACGATATCACCTGATCCGCCCCCGCATCAATGCCGCACAACATGGCCTGTTGGGAAGCGGCACCGAGCGACACGTCCGAGTAGGTGATCGTCAGCGGCATTGCCGATGTTACACAAGAAAGAGCACGCACCGTTTTCAAGGCCTCGCCGTCAAGCAAGGGTTCACCCTGCGTTGCCGTAATGGACAATCCGTTCATTCCCATGCTTTCCAATTCTCGGTCGATAACAAGCCGCCCCGCGCGTGACAGTACCAACACCACCGCCACCATCATCACACCCACTGCGATGGCAGACACCGTCAACCACGTGCGCCCTTTTTTGCGGAACAACTGTTTCCACGCGCCACTAAGCAATTCCCACATTGGTCATTCTCCTTCTTCTACCGCCACGCACTCTCCGTCCAATTCTTCGGGGGACAATACCAAGCGTTCCCCTGCCGATACCCCGGACACCACCAACGCACCGTTCGCATATTCGGCCGTCGGCACAACGGCGCGGCGGTGTGCTTTTCCGTCGTCCTCCAATACATAAATATATTCCTCTCCGTTGTCATGTTGCGCGATACATTCGTACGGAATGAGCAACGCGTTTTCCACCGTGTCGACCGTCACCGTCGCGGTGGCACCAAGTCCGACACGCAGTGATTTGTCGCTTTGACCCTCGTCCAGCCGCACCACCGCGTCCACCACCGTTTCACTCACGCTGCCGATATACTGTTGATGTGCACTGTCGGCAATGGCACTCAACACCCCGCCGTAACTCTCTTTGGCAAACCCCACACCGCTGACTTCCACACGTTGTCCCACTTTCACGTCGCGCAGGTGTTTTTCGCGGATGGCCACCGCAATGCACACGTCTTCTCGCGGGGCGATCACCGCGCACGGCTTTTGATGGTCGGTCACATCGCCTTGCTTCACGTTGAGTTGTGTCACAATGCCGTCAATGGGGGCGTATACGTTCAAGTCTTCCTCTTGCAGCTCACCCGATACCGCCTCGCTCCATCCCGACACGGCCGCCATCGTGGCTTCGCCATCCACGCGGAACAATACGTCGCCTTTTTTCACGCGTTGTCCCACCGACACCGACACGTCGCCCGCCACGCACGGCCACTGCACAAACACGTCTTCGCTCTCGGCGGCTTCCACGCGGCCTGCACATTCGACCGTGCGCCGTACCGTTTGCGGTGTCACGGTAACCGTTTGCACCCGTTTCGGCTTTTCGCGCGTTAATACGCGAGTACTTATCAAACCGCCCAAAATGAACACCGTAGCAAACACCAATACCGCATATTTTCTCATATGACTCCATCCTTTCACATTGTTAGGGTAGACAAACCGCGCGCAAAAATTCTTGCAGTTTTTTACAATAACATCGTTTGCCTTTTGCGCATAGAATGGAGCGTAGGATAGCTCTCTCACAGGCTGTCCGAACCAAATCAAAAGGAGGGTGACATTTTGTGATGATAGAACTTCGTCAGGTCGCCCTGACGTATCAGTCACCGGACGGAGAAACCG
>JAZULW010000015.1:0-9490 GCA_045603285.1 Acutalibacteraceae bacterium
TTATGTTACCGTCTTAACAGCACTGGACACCGTTTGCGTGCGGTATATCACACAGGAACAGATGACCCGATTGTTTCTTCAAATCCCCCGCATTGCACAAAACTATATCGAATTTCTCTCAGGACGTGTGCGTTTTCTGAATCGCAAAATTGCCGTTCTCACAGGCGGTTCTTCGGTCAACCGCTTATACCAATATTGTGTTTCCCGTCAACAACCGGACGGAACCATTCTTCTCCCCGACAGTATGACCGAACTTGCTCGTATTCTCAATATGGGCCGATCCAGTTTGTACCGTTCCTTTGATAACCTGCTTTCACAAAACATTCTCATCAAGAACGGAAAACAATATATATTACATTCATAAAGGAAGGATTATTATGAAAAAACTCATTGCCTTATTCACCGTAACGTTGCTTCTTCTCACAACGCTAACCGCATGCAGCGGCGGAAAAAACAAAGCTTCCGTCGTGCGCATCGCGACCATTCAAGGTCCTACCGGCGTGGGTATGGTGCATTTGATGGATGCCAACGATGACGGTAACACAACAAATAAGTACGAATTTCAAACCCACTCCTCCCCCGATGCCATCATTCCGCTTTTGATGAACAAATCGGTGGATATCGTCACGCTTCCCACCAATGTAGCCGCCAACTATTATAACAAAACCAACGCCGTAAAATTATTGGCGGTGAACACGCTGGGCGTGCTATACATTTTGGAAAACGGCAACACCATCACGTCGGTTAACGATTTGAAAGGCAAAACCATTTACTCCACCGGTCAAGGTGCCAATCCCGAATACATTCTCCGGTACGTTTTGAGCGAATACGGCCTAAATCCCGACAAAGACGTAACCATCAAGTTCGTGGCAGAAAACACCGAACTTTCCGCCCTGATGGTAAGCGGCCAAGCCACCATTGCGATGGTTCCGCAACCGGTTGTTTCTGCCATTACCACACAAAACGCCAACATCCGTATTGCTTTAAGTATGAACGATGAATGGGAAAAGGTGGCCGGCGAAGAAAACAAGTTGATGATGGGTTGCGTTATCGTGCGTAGCGAGTTTATGGAAAATAATCCTAAAATGGTAAAAACCTTTATGAAGGAATACGAGGAATCCATTAAAAAAGTGGAAGCTGATGTGGACGCAACCGCACAACTTTGCGAAGAAAAAGGCATCATCGCCAAAGCCGCTATTGCCAAAAAAGCCATCCCGTATTGCGAGATTACGTATATTGACGGCACAAAAATGAAAAATCAGATCGCCAAGTATTTTGATGTGTTGTTCAAAGCCAAACCGCAATCGCTCGGCAGTATGATGCCTGACGACGGATTCTATTATGTTGGCTAATACAAAACTCCGACAAGGAACTATCCTTGTCGGTACAGCCGTGTTTTGGCTCACAGTTTGGCATCTCATTGCGGCATTGGTGGGGCAAGAAGTCTTGATTCCCTCACCATGGACGGTGCTATGCACCATTGGCGTTCTTGTTACAAAACCTTTGTTTTGGAAATCCGTGGGGCTAACGCTGTTGCGGGTATGCATCGGCTTTGCAGCGGCGCTGATCGTCGGCGTTGGTTTAGCCGTGCTCACCACGCGTTTTTCCCTATTACACACCCTGTTCTCCCCTTTGTTGCACATTGTCCGTGCCGCACCCGTTGCCTCGTTCATTATCATCACGTTGGTGTGGATCGTCTACGATGCCGTCCCGGCTTTCATCTCCTTTTTGATGGTGCTCCCCATCGTATGGATCAATGTTAGCGAGGGAATTCGGCAAACCGACCGTAAACTTTTGGAAATGGCCTCCTTGTTCCGCTTTTCCAAGCACCAACAACTGGTTGCTGTTTATATTCCCTCGGTAAAACCGTATTTTCTTACGGCGGCGGTGAACGGATTAAGTTTTGCTTGGAAATCGGCGGTGGCGGCAGAAGTGATTTGCCGTCCCGACTTTTCCATCGGCCGTCAACTGCAGGAAGCAAAATTGTATATGGAAACCCCTCAGGTTTTCGCGTGGACGGCGGTAGTCATTCTGCTCAGTTTGGTATTGGAACATTTGTTACTGCATGTAACCGCCAATGCCCGTGGCAACAAAGGAGGCGGCGCCGTTGATTAACTTTTCTCACGTTTCCTTTGGGTATGGCGAAACCCCACTTTTGGAAGATGTTTCTTTTTCTCTGCCGCAAAACGGGGTACTCTGTTTTAGCGGTCCTTCCGGTTGCGGAAAAACCACCTTGTTGCGCCTGATCGCCGGTCTGGAGGCCCCTACCGCAGGTACCATAACCACCGAAAAGGACACAAAAGTATCCATGGTATTCCAAGAAAATCGCCTTCTTCCTTGGTTGACAGCGGAAGAAAACGTAGCGTTGGTATGCCACGATACCGTTCGAACAGAAGAAGCCTTGCGTGCCGTTTTGTTGTGGGACGAGCGTGACAAATATCCCGAAGAGCTCAGTGGCGGTATGCAACGACGCGTGGCCATTGCCCGCGCGCTGGCTTACGGAGGCGATATTCTTATTTTGGACGAACCTTTTACCGGCTTGGACCAAGCGTTGTGCCGGTCGATTGCCGAGGAAATTTGCCGTAAATTTAACGATAAGTTGATTCTTCTCGTTACCCATTCCGAAGAAGAGGCACGCATGTTCGGTGCCACCGTTATTTCCCTCTCTGCCCCATTAACCCAAATCGTACTATAACGCTATCAGCCTGCCGAAAAGCAGGCGGATTTTTGTTGCGAAATGGTGCTTTTTGTGTTATGCTATATTTGAGGTGATTTCTTATGATTCGTGACGCTTTTGGTGCCGGTGTGGAACCGGGCGGTTTGCATTCTCACCGCGAAATCAAAATGCTTGTTTGTTATATGCTCGCCAACATCCCCGAACCGCTGACACGCGAAAGTATTTTCACCGTTTTGTGCGGACACGGTATGGCCAATTTTTTCGATATCAGTGCTGTCATTGACGATTTGTTATCGTTACACAATTTGCAAGAGGACGAGTTGGGCCGTCTCACTGTTACACAAGTTGGCCGTGACGCGGCCATTACCTTGCAGGATATGCTTCCGCTGACACTACGTGAGCGTTCCGTTGCTGCGGCGAAACGTTTGATCGTGCGCTTGCAGAACGAGCGCGAAAACCACGTGGATATTCGCCGCGAAGAACACGGATGCACCGTCACTTGCACCGTGGGCGACCAGGGCACGCCGTTGATGACTCTCTCTTTGCTTGTGGGTAACGAAAAGCAAGCCGAAGACATCCGTGAACGCTTTCTCAACGACCCTCTCTCCATTTACCGTGCCGTAATCGACAGTGTTGCCAAAAACTAATGTGGGAGGGACTTGTATGGATTCTCACACCATTCTTATCGTCGATGATGAAATGCGTATGCGGCGCGTGATTGCCGATTATCTGCACATTAAAAATTATCGCACTGTAGAAGCCGCAGACGGTATAGAGGCATTGGATGTGTTTCACAAAGAACATCCTGACCTTGTATTGCTGGACGTGATGATGCCGCGTATGAACGGCTGGGATGTTTGCGCCGAACTTCGCCGCATCAGTGAAGTGCCGATCATTATGCTCACCGCGAAAAGCGAAGAAGACGATGAATTGCAAGGCTTTGAACTGGGTGCCGACGAATACATTGCCAAACCCTTTAGCCTCAAAATCCTTTCTGCCCGCATTGAGGCGGTTTTACGCCGCAAACAGAGCGCCGTTGCCCCTTCCCCTTTGAACTGCGGCTTGCGGGTAGACCCTCTTTCGCGCGAAGCGTATGTGGACGAAAAACGCGTGGAATTGACCTATACGGAATTTGAACTCCTATCCTATTTGATAACCAACAAAGGCATTGCCCTGTCACGCGATAAAATTCTTGACAACGTGTGGCAATACGACTATTACGGTGATGCGCGCACCGTGGATACACACATTAAAAAACTGCGCAGCAAACTCGGCGAAGCCGGCGAAATGATCAAGACCATTCGCGGCATTGGCTATAAATTTGAGGCCTGATATGAACAAACCACCGATTCGCTTTTTCCATTCGCTTACCTTTAAATTTTATATCACGGCAGCCGTGTTTGTGTTGTCCTTACTTTCCGTCAACTTACTGCTGAACACCTTTGCCTTTTCCGATTATTACCGTGGGCAAAAACAAACCTCACTCGTTCAGTCGTATAAAGACTTAAACGAGTTATCCGAAAATCGAGAAGAATTGCTCGAACATTTGCAAGGGCGTGCTGC
This sequence comes from Acutalibacteraceae bacterium, assembly GCA_045603285.1. Classification (GTDB taxonomy): domain Bacteria; phylum Bacillota; class Clostridia; order Oscillospirales; family Acutalibacteraceae; genus RGIG3009. The sequence goes on from JAZULW010000015.1 coordinate 4,241, forward strand.
CGATACCCCCTCTTTGTTGCTTTGGAACGAATTTCAAGTGTTGTATCGAGATCGCTCCATTCCGCTTTTCGACAACAATGCACCGTTTCTTTCCCTGTCGCCCTTAGATATTGCCCCCGGCACCTACACCGTTTCTGACCGCCCTTTGCGCGGGCAAGAAAACACAAACGTTCTTACTCTGTACGGAAAAACGCAAAACGGGCTTAATGTCATTTTGCAATTATCCTTAAGCGATGTTGGGCAAACCACCGCCATTACAAACCGCTTTTTGATTCTTTCCTCTCTCATCACCTTAGCTGTCAGCGCAGTAGCCGTGCTTTTCATTTCTCGCTATTTCACACATCCTGTTTCTCGCCTCTCCGCCATGGCTAAAAATATGGCCAACCTCAACTTTAACGATCGCTACAGCGCCTACGGAAACGATGAACTGGCCGAACTTGGACACAGCCTTAACACGGTGTCTGAAACAATGGAAACCACACTTTCCGAGCTTAAAACGGCCAACGCTCGTTTGATAAACGATGTGGAGCGCGTAGAACAACAAAATGAAGCGCGCCGTTCGTTCATCAGTAATGTATCTCACGAACTCAAAACGCCTATCGCCCTCATTCAAAGTTATGCGGAAGGGTTACAGGAAAACGTGGCGGAAAGCGAAGAACAACGCGACTTTTATTGCGATGTGATCCGCGATGAAGCTGATCGTCTTTCGCAGATCATCAACCGTATGACGATGTTGATGCAATTGGAATCGGGAAAAGAAGAATTGCAGATCGAACATTTCGATATTGCACAGTTGTGCCAACGCCTGCTCACACGAAATGCACCATTGCTCGAACAGAAAGGCGTGTCCCTGTCACCCCTTCCGACGGAATCGGCCCTTGTGTGGGGAGATCCGCAACTGATTGAAAACGTTTTGTCAAACTATCTCTCCAACGCCTTACACCACACGGAAGAAGGCGGCCATATTGCGGTTTCGTGGCACCCTACCGACAGCGAAACTCTGTGCATTACTGTTTTCAATTCGGGGAGCCACATTCCTTCGGAAGATCTGCCGCGTATTTGGGAAAGTTTTTATAAGGTGGACAAAGCCCATACTCGCGCCTACGGCGGAACCGGCATCGGACTTTCCGTTGTCGCGGCCATTATGCGTGTTCACCATATGCCCTATGGTGTAAACAATTTAGAAGACGGCGTCGAATTTTACATTGAATTGCCGATCAAATAAACAACATCCGCAGTTGTCTTACTCAACTGCGGATGTTTCTTTTTTCGGAGGAGGTGTAACGGCAATGGCCGTTACCGTAACCGAATCAGCACCGTATAGTTTTAGCATTTTCGCACATTCGTGCGAGGTAGCACCCGTTGTCACCACGTCATCTACCAACAAAAGAGACCGACCGCTTACATCTTGTGTTACGTCAAATACACCCAATACATTGCCACTTCTCGCTACACGGCTTAACCCCTTTTGTGGCTTGGTTTCATAAATCTTTGTTAAGATGTCCCACAACGGCAGATCCAATAATTCGGCCAGTTTTTGAGCCAATAACCGACTTTGGTTATATTCTCTTTTGCGGTAATCCCTCTTGGTCATCGGCAAAAAACACACGCCGTCAAACGGCAATTCCGGTTGCTCACGGCGCAAAGCCGCCGCCATCTGCGAAGCAAAAAACGCAATCGCCTGCGGATCGTCCCACTTTTTTAGGCGCAATATTCCCTGCCGAACCGATCCCTCATAATAAAAAGGTGCCACTACGCGGTCATAGGCATGTTTTTTCTTTTGGCAACCGCACGCTTTTTTATTGGCACCGCAATACGGGCAAAGCGGCGGTGCAACGGTGGAGATTTCCTTGCGGCAGGAATCGCAACTTAACTGCAACGGCTCGATTACCGTATTGCAAAAGATACACCGTTCGGGAAAGAGAAAACAAGATAGGATATACAGAATACGGCGAATACGCTTCACAAGAATACCCTCCTTGCCGTGAGCAGGAAATGCTTAAGACCTGTATAACGCAAGGTTTTGCGGTCGTTGTTTACCATTGTCTCCACCGTTTGACGACTCCCCACCAACACAAGCAATTTCTTTGCACGCGTAACCGCCGTATACAGCAAATTGCGGTAGCACAGTTGCGATTGATTGCGAAACAAAGGAATAACGACGGTATCAAATTCGCTCCCTTGGCTTTTGTGTACGGTTATTGCATACGCAGGCTCCAGTTCTTGTGCTTGGTCGTAGGTATACACCGCCACGCGATCATCATAACGCACTTTTAACAGTTGATTACGCACGTCTACCGTTTCCAGAACACCAATGTCACCATTGAAAACACCGAGCCCTGTATCCCCATTGTCGCGTGTCCATTGAATATCGTAATCATTTTTTATGTGCATTACCTTATCGCCCTCGCGCAGAAGCCCGTGTTCCCCCGCCCATTCGCGTCGATCGGGATGTTCAGGGTTAAGGGCATCTTGCAAACGGATGTTGAGGGAAACGGTTCCCACTTCCCCTTTGCGACCGGGACAAAGCACTTGAATCCCCTCAAAAACAGATGTGCCGTATGTAGCGGGCAACCTTCTCGTGCAAAGTTCAACGATCCTATCTGCCGTATCCTCATACGTACTTTGAGGCAAGAAAAAAAAGTCGCCGTTTTTGTTCGAAAGAATAGGCATTTCACCCGATACGATGCGGTGGGCGTTCACCACAATATCACTTTCCAATGCTTGGCGGAACACTTGCGTCAATTCCACCACGGGCAAGACACCGCTGTCAATCAAATCGTGCAGGACACGCCCTGCACCGATAGCGGGCAACTGATTGGCATCGCCCACCAATATCAAGCGGCATCCCGTTTTAAGCGCACGCAACATGTGGTCGAACAACACCGTATCCACCATGGACACTTCATCGACGATTAAAGCATCCGCATCCAATGGATTTTTCTCATTTCGTGCAAACACCGGTTGGTCGCTATCGTCCCATTGCACCTCCAATAAACGGTGAATGGTTTTGGCTTCACACCCCGTCACTTCGGTCATTCGTTTGGCGGCACGCCCCGTTGGTGCGGCAATTGCTACGCGTTCTCCCAATCCTTCAAGCAACGTAATAATGGCGCGCAACGTGGTTGTTTTACCCGTTCCGGGCCCACCCGTTAAGATAAGCAACCCCGTTTCAATCGCGGTCAAAATGGCCTTTTTTTGCTCCTGCTCATAACAAATACCATTTTTTTCTTCAATCACGGAAAGATTATGTGCCGTTGTATCGGTTATCGGTGTTTGAAAACCCGTCATCAACGAAATACGCGACGCAATATACCGTTCCGCTTGATAAAGGTGCGGCAAAAACACAAAGGAGCGATCTTCGATCAGTTCTTCCTTTACCACGAAATTATGCAGCATATCCACAAGAACATTGCTCACGGTTTCTTCGTCCACACCAAGCAAAAGCGCCGCCGTAGAAATCAATTTATGGCGTGGCAAACAGGTATGACCATTGTTTAGATTGTGCCGTAACACGTGAAGAATACCGGCCTCTACACGACGAGAGTCATCTGCGGCTCGGTCCATACTCATACAAATGTTATCCGCTCTCTCAAACGAGATGTATAACCCCGAAGAACACAGCAAGTAGGGGTTGTCCCGAATCGTATCTACCGTTTTGACGCCCCACCGTTTCCAACAGCGCAAAGCCTCGGCGGGGGTAAGGGAATACCGTGAAAAGGCAAGCAGCACTTCACGCAAACCGAATTGCTCGCGGTATTCGCGCGCAATCTTTTCCGCGCGCGCCGCCGTAATGCCCTTTACCTTTACCAAGCGTTCGGGTTCTTCTTCAATCACGCGCAAAGTATCTTCCCCAAACATTTCCACCAATGCGGCCGCCGTTGCAGGGCCAACCCCTTTTACGGCGCCCGAGGCTAAATAGCGAAATATCGAATCGGTATCGGTTGGCAAAGAATGCTCGCACGTGGACGCGCGAAACTGACGGCCGAATTTGGGATGCTCCACCCATTCGCCCGTCATACGCAACAGTTCACCCACTTGTATACTCGGCAAAGTGCCGACTACTTTATGGCATTCGTCTTCGCTTTCCAGATCCAAAACCGTCCAGCCGTTTTCATCATTGCGAAACACGATGCGCTCGACTACGCCGGAAAGCTCCTCCCATTTGTCCATCCCGTATATTCTCCATTGTAATTGATGGGAAAATTATACCACAGATTCCCACTCTTGTAAACCGCCCGAAAGCAGTTCGTCAAAATTCGCTCTATCGCAATAGCGCAGTTTCAGTTGTTCGCACAGTCGCCTTACCAGCGCTTCTCCTTCTTTGTCTAAACCACAATCCAACAATATCCATTCCGTGCCGTGTGACATTCGGTTTCGTTTCGATACCGCTTTAAAGGCTAAAAACTCCGCTTCGCACCCCTTGCGTATCGGCACAATGCAATATAGCGGCCTCGTTTTTGCGAAAAGTAACCACCACACCAAACGTTCAATCAAATCGACCATACCGTATGCGGTAACCAGCAATACCACACATAACATCAACTCTTTCATCTTCTCACCCCTATACCATTACTGTATGATATAGGACAAGAAGAAGTCAGCACATCAGTGTTTCCAAACTTTCAAAAACGTATCCCATGCTTTTCCATTTGCAGAGCAATTCGTCTAAAATAGCAGCGTTGGTGGAGGATGTGCTGTGCAACAGTACAATGGCGCCCGGATGTACCCGTGTCAACAATTTCGAAAAAGCTGTCTCCCGGCTCGGTTGATTATTCACATTCCAATCAACGTAAGCTAAGCTCCAAAAAAATGTGTGATATCCCATTTCATTGGCCATTTGCAAATTGTGTTCGCTGTATTTCCCTTGCGGGGGACGGTACAATTTTTTCATTGGTTGCCCAATAAGCGATTCATAGGCCTGCTCCAACTCAGCAAGTTCCCCTTCAAAGGATTCTTTGGTTTGGATAGCCGCCATATCGGGATGTGTCGCGGTATGATTCCCCACTATGTGCCCCTCTTCTACCATGCGTTTCACCAACTCGGGGGCCGTATTTATATAATGCTTTACCAAAAAGAAACAGGCACTGACCTCATGCTTCTTCAATGTATCTAAAATGGATGCGGTATACCCATTTTCATATCCGGCGTCAAACGTGAGATACAGTGTTTTCTTTTCCTCCTCGTTGGCAGTTGTTTTTCCTAAAAAGTGTGCATTATACTGTGACAAATACGTACTGTTCGCATTCC
>JAZULW010000016.1:0-15090 GCA_045603285.1 Acutalibacteraceae bacterium
ATACGGGGAAACACTACGCGCTCAACAGCGAAGCCGTATTGACGGAAATTGAAACCGCATTCGGTTATCCCGTTATTGTCAAGCCCATCAACCTTGGTTCTTCCGTGGGTATTTCGCTTGCCGACTCACGCGAAAAACTGATCGCTGCGTTGGACACCGCGTTTGATTTTTCCTCCCGCGTTCTTGTGGAACGCGCCGTTCCCCATCTGCGGGAAATCAACTGTTCGGTACTGGGGGATATCGACGGCGCGCGCGCCTCGGTGTGTGAAGAACCTGTCAACAGCGACGAGATTTTGAGTTTTAAAGACAAATATTTAAGTGGTAGTAAAAATGCCAAAAGCGGCAACAAATCGGGTGGTATGTCCAGTTTGAAGCGTCGCTGCCCCGCGGATATTCCCGCACAATTGACTGAAAAAGTAAGAAATCTTGCCGTGCAAACCTTTGTGACACTTGGATGCTCGGGTGTATCACGTATCGATTTTCTTAACAACACCGAAACGGGTGAACTGTGGGTGAACGAAATCAATACCATTCCCGGTTCGTTGTCGTTCTATCTGTGGGAAGCGGCCGGTTTGCCGTTTGACCAATTGTTGGACGAAATGATCAAGTTAGCCTTTAAGCGTGCGCGTGACCGCGAGGCATTGACTTTCAGTTACGAAAGCAACATTCTGTCGGCCGTTTCGCTCGGCGGTGCCAAAGGCTCCAAGACGGGAAAGTGAGGTATTTATGAAACGCATCGGTATGTTGGTGGCAGTGGAGATCGATTCCGTTCTCTCGCGCTACGGGACCCCCGGCGAAACCAAACATTATCCCGGTTATACCGTTTGGACATATGAAAACGACGGGTACACATTATTTGTGCTCAACACCGGTGCGGGACAGGTTGCTGCGGCCGCGGGAGTGCAATTTCTGATCAGCGAACTAAACATAGAACTACTTGTCAATTTCGGTGTGGTTGGCGGTTTGACCCCTGCCATGTCGCAAACCAGTTCTTGCGTGGTTGAACGTGTGGTTCACTATGAATTCGACACTTCTCCCCTTGACCATTGCGAAGTGGGACGGCATTTGGAGTATCCCGACGTTTATCTGCCCGCCACACCCGAATTGGTACAAAAAGCGTTGATCCTTTGCCCCGAGTTAACCCCTGTCACCTGTGCTTCGGGCGATAAATTCGTGGATGGAGAAGCCGCCAAAACGGCTTTACACCGCCAGTTTGGTGCCGATATTTGCGAAATGGAAGCCGCCGCCGTAGTGCTCACCTGCAACCGCAACCACATTCCGTGTTTGCTGATTAAAACGGTATCCGACGGTGTGACGGGCGGTGCGGAAGAATTTAACAACGCGCTGTTACACACCTCCGATATCTGTCTGAACATCACCGACCGCATCATAAAGGAGTTATAAGCCATGGCAACCATTCAAGAATTGTTTGACGCTTTGGAAGAAATAGAAGCCTACAGCCGTGTGCTGGGTAAGGTTAGTTTCGATATGCAATGTTGTGCCCCTCCCGAAGGAATGGAACAAGCGGGCCGTGATATGGCCATTGTGGGTAAGCATTTATATGAATTGACTCACAACGAAGCTTATGAATCACTGATTGTGGATTTGTACAGTAAAAGAGAACAGCTGACCGTCCCGCAAAAAGCTTTGGTGGAACGTTTGTACGACGGTTACCGAAAAGTGAAAAATCAAAGCGCGGAATTTTCCTTTGCCGCCAATCAGGCGAGCAACCAAGCATACGCGCAATGGTTATTCGCCAAAAAGTCCAACGATTTCTCGAAATTCCGCGACAGTCTTTCTTCGCTGATTGATTTTACGAAACAAGCCGTGGATTTGCGCGAACAAACCTATTCCTCCTACTACAACGCATGCTTGGACGATTACGAAAAGGGCGGCAACACCGACCAATTGGATGCCTTTTTCGGCGCGCTGAAAGACCGTATTGTACCGCTGATGAAACGCATTGTAGCGGAAGGAAAACCCATTCGCGAAGATTTTCTTACCCGTCCTTGCCCCATCCCCGAGCAAGAGGCGTTTTCCCGTTGGTTACTCGAAATTCAAGGAATGCGTTCGACGGCCACGGTACTAATGACCACCGAGCATCCGTTCACTACCAACTACGGTCCCCATGACGTGCGTGTTACCACCCATTACTACGAAGAGAACTTTGTATCCAACATTTTCTCCACCTTGCACGAAGGCGGGCACGCGCTTTTTATGCAAAACGAACCGCAAGAATGGTATGACAATCATGCCGCGAACGGCATGTCCAACGCGATGCACGAATGCATTTCGCGTTTTTACGAAAACCTGGTGGGACGCAGTGAAGCGTTTATCCATTTCGTGTATCCGAAACTGCAAGAACTCAGCCACGGCACCTTTGCCGACGTGAGCGAACGCGAATTGTACGAAGCTGTTAACGTGGCGCACCCTTCGCTGATCCGAACCGAGGCCGATGAATTAACCTACAGTTTACACGTGCTTGTCCGTTACGAACTGGAAAAGGCATTTATGAACGGTGATATTACGGTAGACGAAATTCCCGCGCTTTGGAATCAAAAATACCGCGAGTATCTGGGCGTGGATGTTCCTGACGATGCACGCGGGTGCTTGCAAGACGTACACTGGGCTTACGGCAATTTCGGGTATTTCCCCTCTTACGCACTCGGCAATGCCTACGGTGCCCAAATTCTACACCGTATGGAACAAGAGTTTGACGTATACGGTACCATTGCCGACGGGGACCTTTCCCCCATCCTGGAATGGCTAAAAACCAACGTGTTCAACATTGCCTCCATAAAAGACCCCGACGAATGGATCCGTGCCATCACCGGCGAAAGTTTGAATGTGGAATACTATCTCACCTATTTGGAAAAGAAATATACCGCTTTATACAACTTGAAATAAGAAGAACCGTCACCTTAAGGTGACGGTTCTTTTTTGTATAGCTGCGATAGCGCACGCGATTTCTCCACATCCCATATGTAGGCAAACTCCTCCGAGAGCAACCGTTCGCATTCTTGCAAGGCGGTTTCATCAAAAAACCGCAACTTCTTTCCCTGATTTGCCAATTCCGTGCGTTTCTCTCGCAATGAGTATACGAGTGTCAGTAGTTGCAACGTTTCACACTCCCGCACCACTTGATGAGAGTGTTCTTGCCGCAGGCGGTCGTTTGTTTCCCAAGTCACCACCTGCGTTTTCGCTTTTGAAAGCAAGCGTTCCCCTTCTTCTTTCGTGATCAATTCGCGCAACCGCTTGTCGGCGCTTTCGATCGGCAAAAACACCGTGGTAGAAACGTTTTCATACAACGGTCGCAAAATGTAATATTGGCGAGAAATGCCGCCGAAACGTTCGACGCGAATATCCTCCACCACACAAACACCTTCGCTTTTGTGCATCAGATACGTTCCTTTTTCAAACACGGCCATCTCACGCTCCTTGATATCATTAGTATACCACACCGTTTTTGCGCTTTTCAAATGGGCAATTTTCACAAATCGAAGCGCAAATAAGGCTTGTCATCATTGACAAATTCGTGCTATACTGAAGGCATTGGGGGAGATGGAAATGTTTGCCAAAGTGAAAAGTTTGGGGCTACTCGGAATTGACGGATATACCGTGGATGTGGAAGCCGACGTTTCGCAGGGGTTACCCGCGTTTGACGTAGTGGGAATGGCGGGCACTGCCGTCCGCGAATCGCGCGATCGTGTGCGTGCCGCCATCAAAAACGGTGGCTTTACCTATCCCATCAGCCGCATCACCGTCAACTTAGCACCTGCCGATATTAAAAAAGAAGGCTCACTTTACGACCTTCCGTTGTTTTTATCCTTGCTCAAAGCAAGCGGCCAGTTAAAAGCCGATACCGAAGGCGCGGCTTTTATCGGCGAGTTGTCCCTTACCGGTGATATTCGCCCTGTCCGCGGTGTGTTGCCCATGGTATTGGCCGCGCGGCGCGATGGCATTCGCCGTGTGTTTGTTCCGCTTCAAAACGCGGCAGAAGGCGCGGTGGTGGACGGCATTGACGTATACGCCGTTGACCACATCTCGTTATTGCTTTCCCATTTGACAGGCCAATCACTGCTTTTGCCACTTGAAAAAACAGAATTCATCCCCTCGGCTGACAGCGGGATTGCCGATTTTGCCGATGTGATGGGACAAGCTGTTCCGCGCCGCGCACTGGAAATTGCGGCCGCCGGCTCGCATAACGTGCTCATGGTGGGCCCTCCGGGTTCGGGAAAAAGCATGCTTGCCAAACGTCTACCTTCCATTTTGCCGAATATGACACGGGAGGAAGCGCTTGTTACCTCGGCGGTACATTCCATTGCCGGAACGTTAACCGCAGGAAACGGCTTGTTGACCGCACGCCCGTTCCGTTCTCCGCATCATACCGTTTCCGCACCGGGACTTACGGGCGGTGGCACGATCCCGCGTCCGGGTGAAGTATCACTCGCACACAATGGCGTGTTATTTTTGGACGAACTGCCGGAATTTTCACGTGCTGCAATGGAATGTTTGCGCCAGCCCCTTGAGGACAGCCGCGTAACCATTTCCCGGGCAAGCGGTTCTCTTTCCTATCCATGTTCGTTTATGCTCGTAGCCGCGATGAATCCGTGTCCTTGTGGCTATTTTGGACACCCCACGCGTCCTTGCACCTGTTCCCCCGCCGCCTCGTCACGATATCTTTCGCGTGTTTCGGGGCCGTTGCTTGATCGCTTTGATCTGCACGTGGAAGTGCCACCCGTAGAATACGAACAGCTGGCCTCACACACCAAGGCGGAATGTTCGGCCGACATTCGCAAACGTGTCAATGCGGCACGGCTTGTGCAACAAGAACGTTACCGCCAAACGGGTATCGGAGTCAACGCTCAGTTGCCCCCCTCCCTACTCAAACGCTATTGCGCGTTGACGGACGAAGCTTCTTCCCTGATGAAAACGGCATTTGACAAATTGGACCTTTCGGCACGAGCCTACGATCGCATCTTAAAAGTGGCGCGCACCATCGCCGACTTGGATGCCAGCGAAACGTTACAAACGTGGCACGTGGCCGAGGCCATTCAATACCGCACACTTGACCGTAAATATTGGCAAGAGCGATAAAAAAAGGCAAGGTGTCTTACGACACCTTACCTTTTGATTTTTAAACGGTTTTAACTACAGAGCAAGACGCGAAAAGTCTTTGCACAACGCACGAACTTCGGACACCGTTTTCAAGCCGCTGGTAGCATCGGCACTGCTGAGTGCCGCCACCGCCGCTGAAGAGGCAAATTCCAAAATCTCGCGGTCACCCCATCCCTCGTACAAACCGAGAAGGGCGCCCGCGCAAAACGCATCGCCGGCTCCGGTGGTACCTTTGATGTACCCTTTCGGAAGTTGATAAGACGGAACAACCGTCACCGTATCTCCCGACAGACACAACGCCGAATGTGGTTGATGGATGATGACCTTTTCGCGCACACCCAGTTGCTGCAACCGACGGGCAATCGCTTCCAAATTATCGGAAGTAGGTTCCATACCCGTGAGTTTTCCTGCCTCGAATTCGTTCACAATAAGATAGTCGGTATACGGCAAGCAAGGCAAGACGAGCGCATAGCGGTCACTGTTTTCACTGACAAGATCAATGGATGTTTTAATGCCACGTGCCGATGCTTCTTGCAAAATTTTTAAGCCGTCCCCGTTGTCGATTTTGTCAAGCAGGAGAAAATACCCCAGCAACAATATACGCGGTTGCACGGTATCAAACGGAACATCCTCTGCGCCGAAACGCGCACTGGCACCCGCATAGGTGAAAAACGTGCGTTGCCCGTTTACGATACTCATCACTTGCGTAAAACTGGTTTTTTCGCCCGATTCCATTATGACGGAGTTTACGTCTACGCCTACATCGGCCATCACGGTTTTGGCATAATGGCCGTTTTCATCGTTGCCGACTTTGCCGAGGGCCGTTACCGCAAGCGTTGGACACAGTTTTTTTAGGTCCATTGCCACATTCGGTACACAACCACCCGTGGCACGCTCCACCTTGCGAATCTGCGTCAACTCACCGCAAGAGGGATAGGCCGCAATTTCGTTGATTTCGTCCACCAAAATGGAACCCGCAACGGCAATCCCGTTTTTGTTTTTCATAGATTAGTTGCACTCCGCTTCGAGGGGACCGGCCAATTCTTTGAGGAAGAAGAGCTTACCGGCCAAAGTGGGAATATACGAAGAGGTGATCCACGGCGTGGTACCGTGACGGAGCGTCATCCAAAGGGACATGCCCTGCCATTGCATGCCGCGGCCAAGCGTACCGTCAGCACCGCCAATGGCGTAATCCGCCTGCATAAAGATGCCGGGGCCGATGGTGTTGGCACGGCAAGGCACCAACGTGGTACGAGATTTGAAGCTGGTGAGCGCGTTTTGCTCTACCGTAAGCGGATGGATCTTCGCAGCAATGCGATACGGTTGTGCGATCCACTCCGCTTCGGAAGCATAATCACCCGCAAACTGGGGTTCCCAGAACGCAATGTGGCACATACGGCCGATACCGTACACCAACACCAATTTCGCACCGTCCGCTTTGAGGGCAGCAATTTTTTCAGGATAGGTGGGCAAATTTTCTTTGGTGGCAAAGTTGCGTTGTGCGACCGGCACCGTCAACTCGCCAAGCGGGTTAAAGAGCGCTTGTTCCATTGCATATTGGAACGCACCGCTGTTGTCGCTGGGCAAGGTGTTGCCTTCGGCATCCGCCCACTCGTCCATATTGAACGTATACACGTGCTCACAAGAAACGCCCCAGGCTTTGATGAAATACACCACCCATTTGTACATACCCATCGGGCCGACAGGCAAAATGAACGCAATCTTCTCGCCTTTTTCCTTGGCTACTTTGATTTGCATGGCAATTTCGTGACCCATATAGGTTTCGAATTCACCAAGGCTATCGCATTTGATGGGGGTGAAATCTTTGTTCCAGAAAGGTTGCGGTTCGGTAATGGTTTCGGGAGCACCGATGCACGCATCAATTTTGTCGAAATCCCAACCGGCAGGGTAAAATCCTTCGAGTGCAGAGCCTTTGACAGTAGAGTTGAAATTCATTATTATATCCTCCTTACGGCAACAACCGTTTTGTAGTTTGTTTTAAGTACACTTGACATTGACGGAAACCTTCCGCATAATCCGCACCGCATTGGAAACCGCGGTAACGGCAACACGTTTTCACCATATCGGGGAAATCAATGTGATCGTGGTCGCGCATCCACACGATTTGGGATTCGTGGCAGTTGAGCATTTCCAATTTTTTGTCGATGAACGGGGTAACATCCACATACTCGGTAGGATTGAAGTTGACGCCGCACAGTGTATCCATATAGTAAATGGGCGTCAATCTTGCCTTGCCGGGTACAGCCGTATTGTAGTGCGGCAACGTAGCCGTAAAGCACGCATCAAACACAAGTTTGGACGTGGCCACGTGGTCAGGCATATAGTCTTCCGGATCGTGAGTAATGATAAAATCGGGATTCACTTTTTTGATGATATCCACAACCTTATCGCGCGATTCTTTGTTATTATCGTAAATTTCGAGATCGTCAAAACCGCCCCACATCACTTCGAAGCCCGCAAGCGCGGCACTGCGTTTTGCTTCGGCAGCGCGCATAGCCGTCAATTCGTCAGGCATAATCACTTCGTGGCCTTGGTTACCGCTGGACAAATGGCAAACCACCACGCGGTCTCCGCGCTCTTTACATTTCAAGAGCGTACCCGCACAGGCAATCTCCATATCATCGGGATGACAAGAAACAACCAATACCGTATACATAACACATTCCTCCTAAATTATAATGAATATCCTTTGGCCGTGCTTTTTGAGCAGACCATATCTTAACAAAATTTTCGCATACCTGCACCAAATGACTATCGTGGCAGGCAAGACAGATGACATCCATCACCGTATTGGTTTGTTTATTCGACCGAATACGGCATTTTTTCACCGCTCTTATCCGCACTTGCACACAGTGCATCGATCAATTTGACCGACAGGGCTGCACTTTCGGGTTGATTGATAACATTTTCCGCGCCGTTTTGCAACATATCGAGGAAAAACGCAATCTCACTAAAATAGAAATCGTTTTCTTCAATTTCGGGCTCGTAAGCCTCTCCCCCGCGCGGATATACCGTTACTTTACCGCTGCTGAAGTCCACTGTCGCTTTCTCAAATGCAACGCGGAAATCACAACAGAAAGGAAGGCCTTCCTGCGACCAGTCGCCAATTGCCAGAAACGAACAATCATCGTAAAACAATTGGGACTGTGCAACATCACGACCGGAGTAAACGTCTTGGGTAACACACGAAATGGCGTTGGGTTCACCCATCATAAAACGAATAAAATCGATGTCGTGAATGTGCATGTCCAAAATGCAACCGCGCGAACGCTCGTAGTCCATAAACCAGTTATTCCAACCCCACACAGGAGGTTCACTCATACGGCGGAAAACACCCGTTACGGGTTTGCCAAACGTATTGTTTTTTACGGCATCTTTTAGAAACAGATAGTGGTTGGAAAAGCGCAAGCATTGACCGATCATCAATTTTTTACCGGTCGCTTTGGCGGTTTCGCACATACTTATAGAGTCTTCATACGACAAACTCATGGGTTTTTCGCACAGAACGTGAATACCGCGGTTCAACACCTCTTTGGCAATCGCCGCATGCAGGTATGTGGGAACACAAATATCCACCATATCCACGGTTTCCTTGTCCAACATTTCTTTCCAATCGGTGTAGCGGTGCACATCGTCACTCAATTTCACGTCGCTACTGCCGATGTTGATCTCCATCCCCTGTTCAAAACGGGTAGAATCTACATCACAAACGGCCACCAGTTTGCTGCGGCCTTCTTGTTCCAGTTTCAAATGAGCAGGCAAATGCACCGACTGAGCAATGCCGCCAAAACCAATTATGGCTACTTTTATCATAAGAGAATCCTCCCTGTTATCGTCCACAACTATGACCGCATACGAACACCGATGCACTCACAATGTTTTGCCAACAACACGGTCAAATGCAGCACGGTTATACTGCAAAATATCGCTGTTGGTTTCGCCTTCTTCCGGGAACACTTCCACCGTTACCCAACCGTCATACCCTATGCGCTTAAAGGCCGAAAAAACGGCATCGTAATCTACTTCGCCAAGGCCGATGTGGGTCTGCCTGTTTTGCTTTTTAAAAAAATCTTTGATGTGCACTTTGGTGATGCGATCACCCAAAATATCGATCCAATGATCGGGATACCCAATAGGCAATACGTTGCCGATATCAAAATAGGCTTGTACCCACGGGCTATTGACCCGATCAACAAAATCACGCATTTCCGTGGGAGAGAGCAAAAATTTACTCGACACGTTTTCAAGACCAATGACCACGCCATACTGTTGTGCATACTTGGCCAAGCGTTTCAGCGCGGCCAACGCGCGGTCGTACACATCGGCATACGGCACCACGGCAAAACCGGGGCGAATGTTCTCCACAACACCGGGCAACACCAGCACCGTATCACATCCCAGCCACGAAGCAAATTGCAACTGCTTGCGCACCGTTTCTTCCGCATGCTCGCGTACATCGGGGTTGGGATCGGTAAGAGGGTTTTCCCAGCAATGATCCCACGCCAGACTGTACGTTTCCAAACCATAGCTCTCCACTGTAAGGCGAAGTTGCCGGATTTCTTCTTCCGTCGAGTCGTAACGAACGGGCCCGTCGCTGCCAAGCGCCCACTCAATGCCGTCGTATCCGTACTGTTTGGCGAGTGCCAAACACTCCTCGGCGTCACGATTGGCAAATGACCACGCACTGATCCCTTTTTTCATGGTTATCCTCCCTAAAAACACTATTATAACCGCATGTTTTCAGGTTCTTTTATAAAAACACTTCGCTTTTTGATCTGCCGCCCGCGGCATCGCAGTGCTTTCATAATAAAACAAAGCGCAACAAATGCAAAACAGTAGGCATAGAAGAAATCGCCTGTCGTTTTACAAATTAACCGCTTGGCCCGTTTCCATAGAGCGTTGAATGGCCTCCAAAATCACCAGCACGGCACGGGATTGACTAAGGGGAACGATTTCGGAATCGCGATCTTCCACAATGCAATCAGCAAAATGTTCGATTTCCGCCAAAATTCCGTCGGGATATTTGCTGGTATCCACGTCTTTGGGTTGTTTTCCTACGCGGAAAGCACGCAAATGTTTCTTTTCGTTCGCATCTTTAATGTTCGCACCGGCTCGCATAATGTAGTCGATGGTCTCCTGTGCACCCGTTAAACGGAACGTTGTCGTAAAGGGGAAACCTTCCGTCATTTCATAAGCACCTTCAATAACCGCTTTTACATTGTTGGCAAAGGTAAGCGATGAAATAACATGATTGTAACAGCCGTCCTCGTTTTTGTAACCGAGGGCATACACACTTTTCACGGGGCCGAACAAATAGCGCGCAAAATCCACGTCGTGGATATGTAAATCGTACAAACCGCCACCCGAAAGCGCGGGATCACGGTGCCATTTTGCCCACGCGGGGTGTTGCGTTAAGCGGTTGGCGTACACCATCTTTACCTTACCGAATTCGCCGGCATCGTACCGTTTTTTGATTTCGATAGACATATCGGAAAAACGCACCGACTGCGCTACCATGAATTTTACACCTGCATTCTTGGTTGCTTGCACCATACGGTCAAACACTTCAACCGACAGCGCCACGGGTTTTTCGCACAGCACGTGTTTTTTATATTCCGCAGCCAACAACACATATTCTTCGTGCAAAAAGGTAGGCAAACAAATGTCCACAATATCAATGGCTTCGCTTTCCAGCAGTTCGCGTGCATCGGCATACCACTTGCAACCGTGTTCCTTGGCCACTTTTTTGCCGACTTCTTCATTGCGTTCTGCAATGGCAACCAAGTTTACTTTCTCGGAAAGGTTGACCATTTGTGCATGCAAAGACCCAATGTAACCTGAGCCGATAATTGCCACATTTAACATCTTCGTCACCTCATCGTAAATACTATCCTAATTTTCTATTCTTACTATAGTAAATTTCCTCTTGCAATAACAGATAAAATCGGGTATAATTCTAACAAATTTAGGCGAGGTGTTTTCCAATGGAATACAATTTTATAAAGCATCGTGTTTCCGATACCTTTAACATTCAAAGTTTGATTACTCTATTTTATATGGAACTGTCCAAGGACTTTAAATACGACGGAGAACGGCATAACTTTTGGGAAATGGTATACATCGATAAAGGCGAAATGCTCTGCACCGCCGACGGAGATCAATTTGTACTCAAAAGCGGCGAGATCACCTTTCACAAACCCAATGAATATCACAATTTAAAAGGCAACCGCACCTCTTCGGCAAACGTGGGACTTATCACGTTTGAATGCAACAATGCCGCCATGAAGTTTTTCGAAAAGAAAATCATCACGCTTAACGCGGAAGAAAAAACCCTTTTGTCGATGTTGTTTGAAGAAGGGTTGTCCTGCTTCCAAATAGCAGACCCCAAAAACCCATTGGTTCAAAAGCTTGAATTGGTATCGGGTGCCCCCTTTGGCGCCGAGCAAATGACCAAAAATTTATTGGAGTTGTTGCTCATTAAACTAAGTCGACACACCGAATCGTTGGAACTCCAACAACGCATCAACATCGACATCGACGGCATGGCTCTCCCCCTTGCCGTGAAAGAAATCTTGGACGTGTTGTATGCACATGTGTACGATAAGCTCACCGTTGGCGATATTGCCAAAGCCGTCGGCAAAAGTGAAACCAGCGTCAAAAAACTGTTTGCTATGTACCGAAGCGGCGGAATTATGCGGTATTATAACGGGCTGAAGATCAAAGAGGCGAAAAAACTGATACGCGAAGGTCGGTACAATTTTGCACAGATAGCGGAAATCCTTTCTTACGATTCGCCGCAATATTTTTCCAAATGTTTTAAAGACCAATTTCATATGACTCCGCGGGATTTCCGCGATTCAATATTGCGGTAAAAGACAAGGCACGGTAATTTGCCATTACCGTGCCTTGCGTTTTTATTTTCTCGCCACACCGGTGCGTTTTGCCGCCTCAGCAACCGCCGTAGCCACCGTTTGGGCCGCACGCGGGTCAAATGCCGAAGGAATGATATAATCATCTCTCAATTCATCTGCCGAAATAAGGGATGCCAACGCCTCTGCGGCGGCAAATTTCATTTCCTCATTGATATCGGATGCCCTTACATCGAACGCACCGCGAAACACACCGGGAAACACCAGTACGTTGTTTATTTGGTTGGGATAGTCGGAACGCCCCGTGCACACGATACGCGCCCCTCCTGCTTTCGCGTCTTCAGGGAAAATTTCGGGTGTGGGATTGGCGCAAGCAAAAACAATCGCATCGCGGTTCATACTTTTTACCATATCTTTGGTCACAATACCGGGAGCAGAAGTTCCGATGAACACATCGGCACCCACCATTTTTTCCGCCAACGTTCCACCAGTTTGTTCCGGGTTTGTCTGTGCCGCAATGGCGGCTTGCGCCTCGTTCATACCGGAGGCACCTGTGTACAACGCACCTTGGCGGTCACACACCGTGATGTTTTTGAACCCCGCCGAAAACAGCAGTTTCACAATGGCGATACCCGCCGCACCTGCCCCGACCGTCACGATTTTTACTTCTTCTTTCTTCTTTCCTACCACCTTTAATGCGTTGAGCAACCCTGCCAACACCACAACGGCGGTGCCGTGCTGATCATCGTGAAATACCGGAATGTCGCATTTTGCTTTCAGTTTTGCCTCAATTTCAAAGCAACGCGGGGCGGAGATATCTTCCAAATTGATACCGCCAAACGAACCCGACAATAAATACACCGTGTTGACAAACTCGTCCACATCCTGCGTTTTTACACAAAGCGGAAAGGCATCCACGTCACCGAACGCTTTAAAAAGGGTGCACTTCCCCTCCATTACAGGCATACTCGCCACAGGACCGATGTTACCAAGCCCCAACACCGCACTGCCGTCGGTGATCACGGCGCAAAGGTTGTGTCGTGCCGTTAATTCATAACTTTTTGTCGCGTCCTGCTGTATAGCCAAACACGGTGCCGCTACACCGGGAGTGTACGCGAGCGATAGATCTTCGCGGCTTGCAAGCGGTATGGTGGTTTTGATCTCAATTTTGCCTTTCCATTCGCCGTGCAACCGCAGCGACTCGTTTGCATAATCCATTGTTTTCTCCTTTAAAGCGAAGCCAAATAGCGTGTTCTTCCTTCTTCGTACAAATTGTTCCCGTCGCTATCAATGATGACCGTTACAGGAAAATCTTTTACTTCCAAGCGACAAATGGCCTCAGCACCGAGGTCTTCGTACGCTACCGTTTCACACGATTGGATACAATTTGCCAGCAACGCGCCGCAACCGCCGATGGCGCCGAAATAGACGGCCCCGTGTGTTTTCATGGCATCTATTACGTTTTCTCCGCGCTTTCCTTTGCCGATCATTCCCGTTTGCCCACGGGCAATCAGCATCGGGCTGTACGCATCCATACGGTACGATGTGGTCGGTCCTGCCGAACCGATCGCCTCACCCTCTTTGGCGGGCGTAGGACCCACAAAATAGATCACACTATCCTTCAGGTCAAAGGGGAGTTTTTTCCCCTCTTCCAGCAACGCGCACAAACGCTTGTGGGCAGCATCGCGCGCCGTATAAATGACTCCCGAAAGCAAGCAACTGTCCCCCGCCTTTAACGAACGGGCAACCTCTTTGGAAAGAGGTGCGAAAATTGGCCTTGTCATCTCACAACACCTCCGTTTTATGACGGGTGACATGGCAGTTGATGTTGACCGCCACGGGCAACCCCGCAATGTGCGTGGGGAACTGTTCAATGTTGACCGCCAATGCAGTGGTTTTCCCTCCAAGGCCTTGCGGACCGATGCCCAGTGCGTTGATTGCTTCCAACAATTCCGTTTCCATTTTGGCATAATACGGATCGCGGTTGCGCACGTTCAACGGCCGCAACAACGCTTGTTTGGCAAGCAGAGCCGCCCTATCAAACGTGCCACCGATGCCGACCCCCACCACCATGGGCGGGCACGGGTTGGGACCCGCCTGTTCGACAACTTTCAAAATAAAATCGCGCACCCCTTGTTCTCCGTCGGACGGGCTGAGCATCTTGATTTGACTCATGTTTTCGCTGCCAAACCCCTTGGGCGCTACCGTGATCTCCACGCGATCTCCCGCAACCAGTTCGGTGTAAATAACCGCAGGAGTATTATCGCCCGTATTCACACGGTCAAGCGGGTCGCGCACTACGCTTTTGCGCAACATTCCTTCGGCATAGCCTTGACGAACACCTTCGTTGACCGCTTCGTTAATGTCGCCGTCAACGTGGACGTCTTGTCCGATCTTCAAAAACACGCAAGCCATTCCCGTGTCTTGGCACACAGGCATCCCCTTTTCGGCGGCAATGGTCGCATTCTCCTTTATGTACCGCAACGTTTCTTTAGCAAGCGGCCACGTTTCACCGTCATCAGCCATTTTTAGTGTCTCTTTCACATCGGACGGCAAATGGATATTCGCTTCTATACACAACCGTTTTATCGTTTCGGCGATCGCACTTGCGGATACTTCTCGCATATTGACCCTTCCCACTTCGCAAAATTAACTTCGCCCTTTAGTATATACGCATCTCCCTTATTTGTCAAAGAAAACATCCCTTGTCTAAGCAACGGGGTATCCTTTTTCGTTGGCCTACCCCGTTGTTTTAGGAGAAGCAGAAGGGCTAAGGCACCCCTACGCTCCGCGTGCCGAGGATTCAAGTCTCCCACTCATACAGAAAGACACAGCCTCCGCAAAGCGGAGGCTGTGTCTTTGGCAGGGGCAGAAGGACTAACCCGTTTGCGGTACCCGAAATTCGCTTTTCGCTCTCGCTCGGCGATTTTCGACCGCGGCACTCGCTTATGCCTCGCTGTATCTCGCACCGCGTGCGCTCGGCAACGCGACCCACGACACGCTCCGCGTGCCGAGGATTCAAGTCTCCCACTCATACAGAAAGACACAGCCGCCGCAAAGCGGAGGCTGTGTCTTTGGCAGG
>JAZULW010000017.1:0-12980 GCA_045603285.1 Acutalibacteraceae bacterium
GAGTGGGAATAATTTGAATTCCTGTTTTGTCGGTTAACCACATTGCATTTAAGAGATGCTCTGCTTTTTGCGGCAGGCATCTCTTTTTTCTTGCAAAGGACGGTCCTACATGGTAAAATGGTTAAAAAATACAGAGGTGGAGTGCGCATGACGTTTGATAAGGTGAAGAATAAATTGGGTTTCGGTTGTATGCGCCTTAAAATGGTAGACGGCAAGGTGGATTACCAAGAATTCAGCCGTATGATTGATGCGTTTATTGCCGCAGGATTTACGTATTTTGATACCGCCCACCCGTATATCGGCGGGCAAAGTGAGACCGCTTTGCGCGATTGTCTGGTCTCCCGATATAACCGCGAAGAGTTTGTTTTAGCCAACAAATTATCCGTATGGTGCTTTGAAAAGGAAGCGGACATTCTCCCCCTTTTTGAAAGCCAGTTGACCGCGTGCGGAGTGGACTATTTTGATTTTTATCTTTTCCACTCGGTCACAAAGGCTTTTTATGAAAAATTTACGTCCTGTAATGCCTTTGCGATCGTGCAAAACCTGAAAAAACAGGGTAAGATCAAGCACATTGCGATGTCGTTTCACGATACCGCGGACGTTTTGGACCAGATACTCACGGAACATCCCTACATTGAAGCGGTGCAATTGCAGTTTAATTATTTGGATTACGATGACCCCGGTGTGCAAAGCAAAGCGTGCTACGACGTAGCGGTAAAGCACGGCAAAAAGGTAATGATTATGGAGCCCGTAAAAGGCGGTGCTCTTGTAAACCTTCCCGATAAGGCGGCGCACGTGTTGGATGAGTTAAACGGCGGAAGCTATGCCTCTTATGCGTTGCGTTTTGCGGCCAGTTTCCCGGAAGTGTTTATGGTGCTGTCGGGAATGGGCAATATGGAGATGATGCAAGATAATATCAACACGTTTTCCGACTTTGTTCCCTTTAGTGCCGAGGAGTTTACGGCAACGGACCGTGTGCGTGAAATCATACGGGAAGTAAGGCAAATTCCTTGCACGGCGTGTGGTTACTGTACGGAAGATTGCCCGAAAGACATTCCGATTCCTGAAATTTTCTCGGCCTACAATCCGTTCCTTTCTGCCAAAACAACCCGCGGCGGGGCAAAAGAGGCTCTGCCAAAAGGCAAACCCCTTGCCGGCGACTGCATACAATGCGGCAAATGCGAAAAACGTTGTCCTCAGAATATCGAGATTAGAAAACACCTGGAAGAAATAGCAAAGTTGTGATGATGAACGATGGAAAAAACAATGGATAACGCTACCAAAACAGCAAAAGAAACGTTGATCAAACACGGGTATACCTGTGTGCTGTATGCTCACGAAACGGAATACCATTCCACACAACGGGGTGTAAAACCGTTAATGGAATTCTTGGAATCGGGAATCGATTTTCGCGGTTTTTGTGCCGCGGATAAGACCGTGGGTTTAGGTGCGGCACATTTGTATATTTTGCTCGGTGTAACCTCGGTATGGGCCAAAGTGATGAGCCGAGCCGCCAAGGAACTGTTGGAGCAACATAACGTTAACGTTTTTTGCGAAAAAGAAGTCCCCTTTATTATTAACCGAGAGGGCAATGGTGCTTGTCCTATTGAAACGGCAGTAAAGGGCATTGCTTGCTCAAAACAGGCCTTTAATGTGATACAAGAGTGGATCAACAGCCATAAAAAAAACAAGGAAACGGCATTTGGTGAGGAATGATACCGTCAAAACGGCTTGGAATCGTTGGCTCTCTTATGATTCTCCTGCGCAAGGACGGAACAGTGGATACAATAAAAGGAAAGGGGGCGTTTCTATGCGGCTTTTGTTTAAACAACGATTGTTTTCGTGGTTTCACACATACGATATTTATAACGAGCGCGGAGAAACGGTCTATATCGTCAAAGGTGAACTTGCGTGGGGGCATTTGTTGCGCATCTACGATGCAAACGGCAACGCCATCGGGTGTGTAAGACAAAAAGTATGGACGTGGCTGCCGAAATACGAATTGTACATAGGCGACCAATACATTGGATGCATTCGCAAGGAATTCACCATTTTTAAACCGCGCTTTACCGTGGACTGCAACGGTTGGCAAGTGGAAGGCAATTGGGTGGAATGGGACTATACCATTTTGGGTGCCCACGGCCTGCAAGTCGCACGGATATCCAAAGAACTGTGGAACTGGACGGATACCTACGTTATCGACGTGGAGGACGAGCGCGATTCCCTTTGTGCCTTGATGCTGGTGCTTGCCATTGATGCCGACAAATGCACAAGGGAAACGTAACGTTTCGAAATGCCCAATCGCCGCCGTGAGTTTTAGGTTGAAATGCGGCGTGGAGTCTTATATACTGTAAACGACTGTGAAAAGAGGGTGCTTTTTGTGAGTGATACGATCTATGCACAAACGTATGCGGCCGCGGTGGAAGTGATGGAAAAAGCGGCATTAAAAGAAGGCGCAATTTTGGTGGTGGGGTGTTCCACCAGCGAAGTGCTCGGCTCTAAGATCGGCACCAATTCCAGCCCCGAAACGGCCGAAACCCTGTTTGCCGCCTTGCGCGATGCGGCGGCCGAACGCGGGATTTATATGGCGGTACAATGCTGTGAACACTTAAACCGCGCCATTGTGGTACCGCGCGTGGCGGTACCGTTCGCGGAGCCGGTCAACGTGGTTCCCCATCCCAAAGCGGGTGGTTCGTTGGCCGCGGCGGCATACCGTGGTCTGCCCGATCCCGTGGTGGTGGAATACATCAAAGCCGATGCGGGGCTGGATATCGGCCTTACGCTCATCGGTATGCACCTCAAGCACGTGGCAGTGCCGCTTCGCTTGGCACATAACCGTATCGGCGAAGCCCTTGTCACCGCCGCGCGTACCCGCCCGAAATTCATCGGCGGTGTTCGTGCCGTATACGATGATTCGCAATGATAACGATTTTTGCCCCTTTCGTGTGCAAGGGCCTTACCGCAAGATAACCCTCATTACCCAACCGCCGTGTGCCGTGTGCATACGGCGATTTTTTACACAAAAGTAAAAAAAATAAAAATATTGTCCTTTTTGTCATTGACATTTCGTATTTTCTTTTGGTATACTATCCACGCGTTGAGCACCGATGTTATCAAAACGCAAGCTGCACCATCAATGCGTTGTTTTTTGCACTTTTGGTCAAAAATGGGAATCCCTTTTTCTGCGGTGCTGTGAGGTTCTCAAGTTCTGAAGAAGCGGTCGTTACAACGCCGCCCCTTTGTGTGCTTGCATATACGTTTCGCATTGTGGGGGCATCGTGCGGCACGAAGGGTTGCTGTGTTTGTTCGGCTTCCCAAAAGTCAAACGTATCGGATATCTTGCCTAGGAATAAAAGCGGCTTAAAGCTTACGTATAAGCGGCTTTTTCGATATGAGGTAATGCAAATAAAAACGCTGAGGCTGCGAATTTCACGAGCGATTTTTGCGGTGCTTGTAACCCTTTTTAAACAGCGAACTCCTTGGTTTGGCTTAGTCGAATCTTGAGGAGGATTTGCCGCAAAAGCACCGTACAAACGCCTGATTTTGCGATGGTGGAAGACGGCCGTTTTCCCCATCCAAACCGCGAAAAAAAGTCTTGCTTGACAGCGTTTTTGTCCAAAAGTGCAAAAATCCGCAACAGGGTCGCGAAATCGGCATTTCGGTTGTACGCGATGTTGAAAACGGCAAAATTTGGTTGATTGACCTAGGAAAGATCACGTGATAAACTGAACCCAAACGGACAAGGAGAGAACAATATGTCCTTCAACTTGAAACAGTTTGAACAAGTGTTGAGCGTGCCGCGCATTGCCAACATCCACTACTTCGAATTCGTGCCCGGTTACAATACGGGGGCGGATCGGCATCCCCACCGCGAACTCATTTACGTGGACTATGGCCGCGTGGAGATTGAGGCGGAGGGGTATAGCGGTTTTCTGGAATCCAAACAACTCATCATACATAAAGAAGACGAGACCCATGCGCTGCATTGTCCCGACGATATGCCCGTCAACGTGGCGGTGATCGGGTTTGAATGTCATTGTCCCGAGCTGGACGGCTTTTCTCAAACGCCCATCACCTTAACGCAACAACTGCAGCCGTTGTTGTCGGACATTATGCTCAAAAGCCGGTCGATGTTTCTGCCGCCGTATGACTTGCCGGGTACACAGGATATGAAACGCCGAAGTGACCAACCGTTTGGCACAGAGCAGCAACTGAAAAACCTAATCGAACTGTTCCTGATCCAACTCATTCAAAACAGCGGCGTGACGGACCACGAAGAATCCATCGTTACCAAAACCAACAACGTCGGCGAATATTTGGACCAAAATTTCCGTGAAAATTTAAAGTTGGACGACCTGTGTTTTCTTTTTAACACCAACAAAACCACCCTGTGCAGTCGTTTTCGCGAAACCTACGGATGCACCATCACCAGTTACGTGAATCGCCTGAAAATTGAAGAGGCCAAACGGTTGTTGCGGCAGGAAAAACATTCCGTCTCGCAAATTTCGCAACAACTCTGCTTCTCCTCGGTGCACTATTTCAGCCGTATGTTTAAACAGTACACCGGTATGTCGCCCAAAAAATACGTGGACACCATCAAATCAAAACTGAACATCTGACCCCCGATCCTCGCCTCGGCGAGGATTTTTTCTTTTTTCGGCACGTGTTCTTGAGCAGCGAACGGTTTCGCTGCAAAAAACTCGCACAATCGTACGCTTTTTGGCACAATTGTTAGCACTTGTCAAGTGGTTTTACACAAGAGAATGTGTTTCGCCGCCCAAACACCCCAAATCTTGTGGGAAGAGGGCGTTTTTTCCGTTCGTTTTGGATAATACGGGGAGAAAATCGCGTTTAATTTTGTCACCATTCACCAAACAAAAGTGAACGAAAATTTACGAAAGTGCAAAAAGTACTCTATATATTATAAAGACAAATTTTCCCGTTTGGTGTAGAATGACAATGAGAGTGGCTAACTGTCGCTTCACATCAAAAATTCCAAACAGGAGGAAACAAAAAATGAGTCGAATTTGTATCCCGGATTACGAATACAAAGAGCGTATTGCAAAAGCGGCTGCTTTGGTTCGTGAAAAAGGCTTGGACGTCATGATCGTCGTGTCGACCGAGTCTGACTATGCGAACGCTCGTTACTTCAGCGGTTTCTGGCCGTTGTTTGAACGCGCGGGTGTGGCAATCTCCGCCACGGGCGAGGCCGCTTTGCTTATCGGCCCCGAATCCAAAGAGTTTGCCAAAGACTTCGGCAAGATCGACAAACAATTCATTTTGCTTGAGTTCCGTGAGTCGGCCGACCCCGCGTATCCCGAAGTAAAACCCGACACGTTTGCCGACGTGTTCAAAGCCATCGGCGTGACGGGCGAAAACATCAAGATCGGCCTCGGTAGCTATGTGGAATGCACGCTCCCCGTGTACGAGAGCTTGCGCGACAACTTCCCGAAAGCCGAGATCACCAAATGCAACGACATTATGGTGCAACTCCGCAAGATCAAGAGCAAGAACGAACTTGCCTGTATCCAAGAAGGCTTCCGCATCGTCGAATTGGCGACCGATGAAGTCATCCGCAATCTCCGCCCCGGCGTGACCGAACTGGAAATGGTCGGTGTGGCGCAACGCGTGATCTACGAAAACGGCGCCGAATACGAAGGCTTGCCGATGTATGTGTTCAGCCAAGAATCCACCCGTCATGCCATTTCCCGTTCCAGCTACCGCAAACTCGGTAAGGGCGACATTGTGCAGCTCAACCTTTCCGCGAAGATCGACGGATATTCCCCGGCCATCGGCCTCCCCGTTGTTCTCGGCAAATTGGAAGGCGAGCGCCGCGAGATTGTCGAGTTCTGCCACAAGATGCACGACTGGACGGTGGACCAACTCAAACCCGGTGTCCGTGCCGATAAGATCGCCAAGGAATTCTTGGAACTCTACAAATCCAACGGCTACGGTGCCAACTACGTGTACGGCCCCTGCCACGGCACGGGTATGATCGAGGTTGAGCCGCCTTGGATGGAAACCTCCAGCGACTACTTGCTTGAACCCAATATGACCTTCCAAGTCGATACCTACATTTCGGCACCCACTTTCGGTTGCCGCTGGGAAATCGGTGCCGCTATTACGGAAGATGGCTGCAAACCGATGACCGATTACTTGAAGAAGGGAATCATCGAACTTGACTTCTAACGGTATCGGCAAGCAAAATTGGCTCATCCCCGACTGCGAGCTTCCCCCTCCCGGTGACGGTGTCCTCAAAGGTCACGAATCGGTCATCGTGGTGAACGACAGCAACGTGGATGCCGAGATCAAGGTCACCTTGTTCTTCCCCGACCGTGATCCTGTCAGCACCATCGTGTGGAAAGTCGGCGCAGGCCGCGTTCGTTGCTTCCGTATGAACGAACTCGACGATATGTGCGGTGTGGAAATTCCGCTCGAGAGCCAATACGCGATGAAACTGGAAAGCAACTGCAACATCGTGGTGCAATACGGTCGGCTTGACAACCGTCAAACCAACCTCGCGTACTACACCACCATGGCATTTGCGCAATAAGCACCAAACCGGTGCACCGCCGTTACACCCCACGGTGTACCAACGGCAACCCCAGAAGACGGCGCTCGGTCGGTTGCCCGAACGTCACTCTCTGTCAACATATTTTTCAGTTTAGCAAAAGGGAGCACTAACCCACGCTCCCAATCCTGATTCCCCCCCTCGGATGAGGGACGGCGGCCGGTCGCCGCCACCCTACGGAGCGCACCGATGCGGTGCCGTGCCGTTCCTCTTTCCGCCGCCTCTCGGCTCGTTCCTCTTCCAAAGAAGGTGAGCTGCGGCGCGGAACGCAGGGCGGTGCCGCACCAACCGATGCACCCCGCAGGGCGGGGGTAACACCCGCCGCAAATTCCTTTGTCCCCCTTCCGCAAGAAGAGGGGGGCGCGCAAAACTCTAAAATTTTCAAGGAGGTTACTTTATGAAAAAACGCATTGCAATTCTTTCCGCATGTGTGCTGCTTGTCAGCCTGTTCTCCTTTGCAATGATGCCTGTCGGCGCAACCGAAATTGCCGGCGCATCCGACTTCTTCTTCGACTTCAGCAAAGGCGCCACCATTTATGACGAGTACACCGAAGGCGCAACGGAATTCTACAACACCACGACCGAAAACGCCGTGTTGGCGCATGACGCCAAGGTTGGCGCACTCAAAGTGTCCACCAAAGCGGAGCACACGGCCAGCTCGACGATTGGCACGGTTCGTTTCTTCCCCTCTGCCGATGTGAACGTGTCCACGGCTACCTATCCCATCTTCGCCGTGAAGATCAAGATGATCAAAACGGATCTGTTGCCCACCCGTAACGGCAACATCCGCAACGCGGATACAGAGAAATTTGTGGGTGTGAGCATTGCCGAGGGCTACAAACACGGTGTCCTCAGCAGCAGCACCCCCTACGCGTATGAAGCCAACAACGGCGACTGGCAGTTGATGGTGTTTGACGCAACGAGCTTGGCGGAAACCATCCCGACTTGGACCGGTGCCGGCTTCTCGCTGGTCGATACCCAATACAACCAAGACACCACGTTGTATGACGGCGTAGCCGAAGACTTGGCTTACGTTGCGTGGGCGGGCGCGTTCGAAAGCGCTGCAGCAGCGCAAACCTACTTCGACGAGACGACCGAAGCGGCCAAAACCCCTGACATCGCGCAAGACCCGTCCGGCCGTTTCTGGAACTTCTCTCTCAGCCTCACCCCTTACTATCTAGTAGACTCCTCTAGGTACTCATCGTCGGGCAACACGAAAACCACGTTTGACCCCGCGGAGAACGCCATCAAGATCAGCACCAAAGACTCGGCGACCACCACCGGCATCGGTAAAATGACATGGAATACCCCCGATACACTGTCCACCCTTGTGGATCTCACCCAATATCCCATCTACGCCATCAAGATCAAGGTTGCCCGTAACGACCTGGGCTATATGACGTGGTCCGGTGCTGCTAGCAATACTTCTTCCAATATGAGAACCACGGTGGATGGTGCTCTTCAATATGAGAACACCCTCGATTGGCAATTGCTTACCCTTAATTTGAAAGATTCCACATTATTCAACTATTCTTTCAGCAATACGTTGGGTAACATTACCATTGCCAGCCTCACCACCAACACGGACCTCCTCAGCGAAGGCACAAACGTGGACCTCGCATGGATCCAATGGGCGGGTTGCTTCGCCTCCGTGGCGGATGCCGAGATGTTCTTCGGCCAAACGTCGGATCCCGATAAAGTGGAGATCCCCGAAGAGGAAACCACCCCCGAAGCCCTTCCCACCCCTGAGGGTGCGTCCGCGTTCTTTATGGACTTTACCCAAGGCATCACGACCGGCACCTCCAAGTGGAGAGGCCAGTCCACGCCTTACCTCTATGTTGACGGCAATGCCGCCGTGGCGTACGATGAAACTGCCCGGGCGTTGAAGATCAGCACGAAGGAAGGCTCCACCGCCGATACCATCGGTAAAGTCGAGTACTTTGCCGGTACGAATCTTCGTAACACGATCAGTGGCCAAGACTATCCGATTTGGGCTATGAAAGTGAAAATGATCAAAACGGATATGCAACCGGCCAAGAATGTCTATGCCTACAAAATCAGCGACAACAAAGCCATGTCCATTCCCACGGTAGGCAACTCGATCTACACCAGCTACACCGGCCAAGGCTATTCGTATGAATACGGCAACGGCGAATGGCAGCTCACCCCCGCTACGGTGGCAGACGCCACCCCCATCACCAACTGGGACGGCGCTTATTATCAACTCGCATCCAGTGTCGCCAATAACCCCGAATTGACGGACAGCATCGCAGAAGACCTCGCCTACGTGCAATGGGCGGGTGCGTTCGCCTCTGTGGAAGCGGCAGAAGCCTATTTTACCCAAACCACCGAAGACTACACGGCGATCAAAAAGAGCACCCTCTTCTTCTACGGCGGTCTCCCGTTTAGTTCGCACTATTACTGCGTGAATAGCAGCAATTTTATGGGTGCAGTCGCGAACACAAACTCCGCCGCTGAATACGATGCAACGGAGCACGCTTACAAGATCAGCACCGTTGCGGGCAACACCACGACCGCCAACCTCGGCGCTTTCCATGCCCAGCACGACAGCACGTGGAACGGCAAGCAAGATAAACTGTCCGAGTATCCCTACTTTGCCATAGCGGTGAAAACCAACGGTACCGACCTTGGCGCCCCCACCGTACAAATATTCAACAGCAGCCGTAACACCAATCCGAAAACCGTTTCGCTCGGCAACTATGCTGAAACGACCGATTGGCAATTGCTTGTCGGTTCCGCGCCGATAGGCGATGACTCCTATAACGGATTCAAAATTGCCAGCTTTACCAACAATGCCTCCATCATCGGCGATGGCAGTGCAGCGGTAGACCTTGGTTGGATCAAATGGGGCGGTTTGTTCAAGACGGAAGCCGATGCACAAGAGTATTTCTACAATACGTTCCCGGGTTCCCGTCCCACGTCGCCTTCCACCACTCCCAGCAGTGGTTCGACCACTCCTTCGAGTGCGCCTACTACTGCGACAACTACGAAACCCGTTGATTTCTACTACAGCTACAAGACGGAAGAAGATTTCAACACCCACGTGGGTCAAGAACTCCCCGATCAATCGCAAGACAAGGCCAACCTCCCCGAAAACCTCGTGGAGACCAACCGCGACAAGGACAACGTGAAATACGTCCATCACACCTTTGCGTACGAATGGGGTCTCAATGCCGCGGGCAACACCATCTTGTCTTACGACAAAGAAGTCGGCGCAATGAAAGTGTCGGCCAAGGCAAAATTTGTGGGCAATGACCAGTACGTGCCCGGCGACGCGATGGAGTGGGTCAACCAACCCGGTAAGATCAATATCGTGGTTGACAATGACGTCAACGTTACCATGGGCGAATATCCCATCTTTGCCGTAAAAATTAAGTTGGCAAACAAAGACTATAAGTACGCCGATACCGCCACGTTGGTCAATACGGTGGGTGACAAAGCGCAAGACTTTGGTGCCATCACGGTAAACACCAACAAAGACGGCTATCAAGCTACTACCGATTGGCAGTTGCTTACCATCAAAGTGAACAATACGGAAGGTAAGTACACCAACACCAACTGGCGTGCCGTTATGCTCAGCCTGCTTCCCAGCAACGTCACCTCTGTCGAAGCCAACCAAGAAATTGCTTGGATCGAATGGGCGGGCGCGTTCAAGAGCGTGGATGATGCACAAAAACATTTCGAAGAAACTTCCAAAGAGCCTGACACACCCGTGCAGAAACCCGAAGTGGATTTCTTCTTCGATTTCAAAGACGGTGCCAACATTCAAAGCGAATACGATTCCTCTTTGAAGGAAAACCACATCGCCGTCAAAAAGGATAGCAACACCGCTATCGTGTATGACGCCGAGAACAAAGCGTTGAAGATCTCCACGGTGGCCGGTTATACCGACCTTACGGGCGTTCTCGGCCGCGTTCAGTACTATGCGGGTACCGATGTTGCCGACACGGTTTCCACCTCCGAGTATGGATTCTTCGCTATGAAGATCAAAATGCTCAAAAACAACTTTACGCCCGGCCGCGGTGCTTCTATCCTGGAAGGCAAAACCTTCAAGGGTATATCCGCGGTGAACAGTACCGAGAGTGAATTCACCTCCAAACAAGGGTACTGGTGGGAGCCGTTCAACGACGAATGGCAATTGGTGATTTTCTCGGCTGCCGCGCAACCCCAGATTGCGGCTTGGAACGGCTTTGCTGCTTCCCTTGCCGATGAAACCCGTTTGGAAGATCCGAGCTTGTACGACGGCACCCCCGAAGACCTCGCGCTTGTGGAATGGGCCGGCGTATTTAAGAGCGAAAAAGAGGCACAAGATTACTTCAACGCTACCACGCAAGTGACCCCCGAAGCGGACAACTTGGTGAAACCCGGTAACACGTTCTGGGATTTCCGTTTGCCGCTCAAATCTCACTTCTATCAAGAGTTTGATAGCCGCCGCATCAAAGCGACGGACGGCGCCAACAGCGAAATCAGCTACGATTACATCAACAACGCGCTGAAGATCACGTCCAACGGCACTACCAGCAAGAGCAACATCGGTTCCGTTGACATCAAACTCGAAGGTACGCGTCAATCTTCGCCCACTTGGGAAGATGTGAATCCGAAAGATTATCCGGTTGCGGCGTTCAAGATGAAGCTGCTCCGCGACGATCTCGGAACCCCCGCTATCTCCGGTTACTTCAACGGTGCCGGCAGCGGTTTGGGCAACTTGGCCCTTACCTATGGCGAACCCGATGAAGACGGTTGGATGCTCGTGTATTGCGACACCCAAAAGACCAGCGGTATCTGGGGCGGCTTTAAGATCAACTTCATCACCGGCAACGCCGGCATCCTCAAAGAGGGTGAAAAGGTTGACTTGGCGCTTCTCCAATGGGCCGGTGTGTTCAAAACCGTGAGACACGCGGAGAACTACTACAAAGGTTTGCCGGATCCCGATGCGCCGAGTACCGGCGGTGACGGCGAAGGCGGCGAAGGTGGCGAAGGCGGTAGCACCGTTGAAAAACCGCCCTTCTTCGTTGACCTTAGCAGCGAAGCCCTCTATATGGGTGAAAGCAGCCGTTTCAGAGCCAACGGTTCGGCCGATGCCAACAGCAAATTCGAGTATGACAAAGAACTCGGTGCGGTGAAGATCACGGCCCCGAAAGACATCAACACCAACGTGGGTTCGATGATCTTCTTCCCCGGCGATGCGGAAGCAACCATGGATGATTATCCGTTCTTTGCGGCGCTTGTGAAACTTAACAAGGACTACACCAAGGCAATGGCTCCTTCTGTTGGTTTGTTTGCTGCTGAAAGAGGCGGCAGCTGGCGTGCCGGTTTGATCGGTCTCACCACCTACAATGAGTCCGAAGATTGGCAGCTCCTCATCTTCAGAGGCAGCCAGACCAATCCCCAATTCACCGGTAACTGGAACGGCGCGATGATCAATCTCATCAACGACGGTGAGACTGTCACCGCCGGCGATACCGTTGGTTGGGTGAAATGGGGCGGTGCCTTCAAGACTCTTGCCGACGTGTACGCGTATGCCGGTATGGATCCGGACGGCGTGGAAGCTCCCTCCGACATCTTCTGGAAATTTACCACCGAAGATGCGGTGAAAGACGTGGAAGCGTTGGGCGACACCAACATTTCTTACGATATCGGTTACGGCGCTATGAAGATCGAAGCGACCGATAAGGACAGCAGTGGATTTGTGGACGTCACGCCCGGCCGTATCACTCTCGGTTCCAAGAAACCCATTGCGGGCAACTACAAGACGTCGGATTATCCGTACTTGGCGTTCCGCGTGAGAATCGACAAACGCGATCTGGAAGGCGGCGGCGTGTATGTCCGTTCAACGGGTACCGTTGAAAAGAAAAACAAGGGCACTATCACCTCGGC
The DNA here is from genome assembly GCA_045603285.1 of Acutalibacteraceae bacterium. GTDB lineage: Bacteria > Bacillota > Clostridia > Oscillospirales > Acutalibacteraceae > RGIG3009. The sequence goes on from JAZULW010000017.1 coordinate 12,470, forward strand.
CGATCAAATGGTCGCCACGGTGGATTATCAGGATATGACCAACTGGCAGACCCTTATCTTCAAGTGGGACGACGACACGATGCTCAAGTTCTTCTTTGACGGTGATTGGCAGCAGATCCAGTACAACGCGTTCTCCTCTATGATCGGTTCCGCTTTGGAAGGCGATGCGGTTTGGATGCGTTGGGCGGGTGCTTTCAAATCCTTGGAAGACATTGAAGCCTACGTGGCAGCCACGAAAGATAAGGAAGTTGGCGACACGGCAGACGGCGGTTTGATCGAAGACGGCGGTGAAGGCGACGGTGAAGGTGAAACCACCACGACCACCGAAAGCACGACCACCACGGAAGAAGAAACCACCACAACCGAAGAAGAAACCACGACCACTGAAGAAGAGACCACTCCCACCGATGATGAGATCGACGACAGTGAAGACGTTGTTTACGTGGTAACCAACGTTCCGTACGTTGGTGAAAACGGTACTTGGTGGATCGGCGATGTCGATACCGAGATT
>JAZULW010000018.1:0-15974 GCA_045603285.1 Acutalibacteraceae bacterium
AAACTTATCCAAAAAAGCATACACTTGCTCTGCCGAGGCAAAATCGCAAGCAACAATGACATCTTTTCCCATTATTGAACGCCTCCTATAATACTTTTTAAATCCGCAATGCCGTACTTATCCATTGTTTGCGGCAATTGTGCAATGATATCGCGGCAAATGTACGGATCGATCAAATTTGCCGCCCCCACTTCTACCGCGGTAGCGCCCGCCAACATCATCTCAATAACATCTTCCGCACTGCTGACACCGCCCATACCGATAACGGGAATGTTCACCGCGTGCGCCACTTGGTAGACCATTCTCACCGCAACGGGGAAAATGGCATTCCCCGAAAAACCGCCCATCTTATTGGCGATAACAGGCTTTTTCGTGCGCAAATCAATGCGCATACCGAGCAACGTGTTGATAAGGCTGATGCCATCAGCACCGGCTTCTTCGCACGCTTTGGCGATAGCAACAATATCCGTTACGTTGGGGGATAATTTGATGATAACCGGTTTTGTGGTTACCTTTTTAACCGCAGCCGTTACCTGTGCCGCCGCTTCGGGGGACGTACCAAAACTCATGCCGCCGCCGTGAACATTGGGGCAACTGACATTTACCTCTAACCACCCTACTTGTTCGCAGGCATCCAATTTTTCGCACGTGTAGGCATAATCTTCAATCGAAAAACCGCTGACATTGGCCATTACTTTTTTTTCAAAGCAGGTTGCCAAACGAGGCAATTCTTCGGTAATTACTTTTTCCACACCGGGATTTTGCAAACCCACGGCATTGATCATACCGGCCGTGCACTCCGCAATGCGCGGTGTGGGGTTTCCGAAGCGGGGGTCTTTGGTCGTGCCCTTAAACGAAAACGTTCCAAGCACGTTAATGTCATACAGTTCGGCAAATTCGTATCCGTATCCAAACGTTCCGCTGGCAGGGATAATGGGATTATCCAGCGAAATACCGCAAAGGTCTACATGTAATCGTCCCATTTGATCTCCTCCTTTTGCAACACCGGTCCGTCTTTACAAATACGCTTGTAACCCGTGATGGTTTTGCAAGAACAACCCATACACGCACCAAAACCGCAACCCATACGTTCCTCGAAACTGAATTGTCCGCTTGTTGAAGAGGTTTTATACACCGCTTTTAGCATCGGTTCGGGACCACAGGTGTAAAAATACGAATAATTTTTCTCTTTCATAGCATCGGTGACAAAGCCTTTCACACCGTACGAACCATCTGCCGTTGTCACCGTTACATCCGCACCAATTGCGCGGAATTCTTCTTCGTAAAACACTTCTTTTTTCGTGTTAAACCCAAGAATGACCGACACCCGTTTTCCTTCTGCTATCAACTGTTTGGCAAGCATATACAACGGCGGAACACCGACGCCGCCGCCGAGCAACAGTGGTTCCGCCCCTGAAAGCGAGGTGTCGTACCCGTTGCCAAGGCCGGTAAGAATATCCAACTCATCGCCGTTCATGGACGCCATTTGTGCGGTTCCCTTCCCTACCACTTTATACACAATGGTAAGAACATCCTTCTCGCAATCGCAAACGGAAATAGGACGGCGCAAATACTTTCCTTCTAACTTGATGTTCACAAATTGGCCAGGAGCCGTAACGGCAGTGGTATCACCGCGAAGCGTCATTTTGTAGACGGTATCGGTTAGCCGTTCGTTCGCGGCAACCGTAAACACACTTTGTTTCATAAGCACCTCTTAGTAAGCATCGATCGTCGATACTTTATTGGTGATCTCTTCCAAAACGTCCAACACGATACGCACCGTATCCAACGACGAGAACAAAGTAACGCCGTTTTCAACCGCGCAACGACGAATGGCAACACCATCCTCATAGTGAACGCCCGACAAAATGGCACGGGTGTTGATGACGTAACTGACATATCCAGCGCGAATGGATTCCAAAATCTCTTCGCTTCCTTCGCTGATTTTACCGCGAACGCGTGTGCGGATACCGTTTTCTTTCAAGAATTTGGCAGTACCGACAGTCGCTTCAATGTTGAATCCCATATCGTAGAAGCGGCGCACAAGCGGCAAGGCTTCTTCTTTGTCTTCGTCCGCCAACGTGACGATGACCGTGCCGTAGTTTTGCAAGGACATACCCGATGCGATCAACGCCTTCTGCATCGCACGGGACAGTTTATCGTCGTAACCAATAGCTTCACCCGTAGACTTCATTTCGGGGGAAAGATACGCATCTAAACCTTTAATTTTGTTGAAAGAGAATACCGGCACCTTTACATAGAAACGTTTTTTCTCTTCGGGATAAATATCAAAAATGCCGAGTTCTTTGAGCGATTTCCCAAGAATCACTTCGGTGGCAATGTCCGCCAAACTGTAACCCGTAGCTTTGGATAAGAAGGGCACCGTACGGGAAGAACGCGGGTTCACTTCGATGATATACACATCGTCGTTTTCATCCACGATAAACTGAATGTTGAATAAACCGATAATGCCGATACCAAGACCCAGTTTTTTGGTATATTGCAATATGGTTCCTTTAACTTTATTGGAAACCGAGAACGTCGGGTAAACACTGATGGAGTCGCCCGAGTGGACACCCGTACGTTCTACCAGTTCCATAATACCGGGAACAAACACGTCACGCCCGTCGCAAATGGCATCCACTTCTACTTCTTTACCCTGGATATACTTATCCACCAAAACCGGTTTGTCCTCGTCAATTTCCACCGCGGTTTTCAGGTATTGGCGCAAATGCTCATCTTTGGCCACAATTTGCATGGCACGGCCACCCAACACAAAACTGGGGCGTACCAAAACGGGATACCCGATTTCGTTAGCCGCTTTGATGCCATCTTCAATGTTGGTAACAGCTTGTCCTTTGGCACGCGGAATGTTCAGTTCATTCAGCAAATTTTCAAAAGCATTGCGGTCTTCCGCGCGGTCAATAGCCGCACAGTCGGTACCGATGATTTTCACACCGCGGTCGGTAAGCGGCTGTGCCAAGTTAATAGCAGTCTGACCGCCGAGCGAAGCAACGACACCTTCTGGTTGCTCAAAATCCAAAATTGCCATTACGTCTTCGGGAGTAAGCGGCTCAAAATACAGTTTATCTGCCGTCGTATAGTCGGTAGAAACCGTTTCGGGGTTGTTGTTGATGATGATGGATTCATAACCGGATTTTTTGATCGTTTGTACCGCGTGAACGGTAGAATAGTCAAATTCCACACCTTGGCCGATACGGATGGGGCCGGCACCCAATACGACGATCTTTTTCTTATCGGTCAAACGGGAATCGTTTTTGCCCATATAAGAGGAATACAGATACGCAATGTATGCGCCTGTATGCATCGTATCCACCATACGGAACACCGGGGTGATACCGGCAGTTTTGCGTTGATTATACACACTGATTTCATCGCAATTCCACAAACGGGAGATGAATTTATCGGAAAAGCCAAGTTGTTTTGCTGCACGCAAAGCGGTTTCATCGCCGATTTTGTTTGCCAAAATTCCTTCCATTTCCACAATACGCTGCAAGCACTCAAGGAAGATGTCAGTAATTTTGGTGACTTCGTGTAATTCTTCCACCGACATTCCCAAACGAATCAGTTGGGTGATAGCAAAAATGTTATCGTCTTTCGATTCGCCAATATACGCAAGCAGTTCTTCTTTGCTCATCGCATCAAATTTTGCCAAATGGAAGTGGCAGACACCCGTTTCCAGAGAACGTACCGATTTGAGGAAACATTCATCCAATGTAGAACCAATACCCATGACTTCGCCGGTAGCCTTCATTTGCGTGCCCAACGTGTTGGGGGCGGAAGCAAATTTATCAAACGGGAAACGCGGGAACTTAGCCACAATGTAGTCCAAATTCGGTTCAATGGCCGCTGTGCCTCCTGCCACGGGAATTTCTTCCAAACTCATCCCCACCGCGATCTTGGCGGTAACGCGGGCAATGGGATAACCACTTGCTTTGGAAGCCAATGCGGAAGAACGGGATACCCGCGGATTTACCTCAATCAGATAATACTCGCTCGATTCAGGATTGAGTGCAAATTGAACGTTACAACCACCCTCAATTTTCAATTCGCGAATGATTTTGATAGCACTGTCGTTGAGCATTTTTAAATCGTGGTCGTTAAGCGACAAAATGGGGGCTACCACGATGGAGTCACCCGTATGAACACCAACAGGATCCACGTTTTCCATACCGCAAATCGTGATGGCATGGTCGTTGGAGTCACGCATAACCTCAAATTCAATTTCTTTATAGCCTTTTACGCTCTTTTCGATCAAGACTTGATGCACAGGGGAAAGTTTGAATGCATTTTTACCGATTTCGAGCAATTCCTCTTCGTTGTAAGCAAAACCACCGCCGGTACCACCAAGGGTAAACGCAGGACGCAATACAACCGGATAGCCGATTTCAGCCGCCGCCGCTTTTGCTTCGTCTAACGAATACGCAATTTCGGAAGGAATGGTGGGCTCACCAATGGATTGACAAAGTTCCTTGAAAAGTTCGCGGTCTTCAGCGCGTTCAATACTGGCACTGCTGGTACCGAGCAATTCCACGTTGCATTCTTTGAGAATGCCTTTCTTTTCAAGTTGCATGGCCAAGTTCAAACCCGTTTGGCCACCGATACCGGGTACGATCGCATCAGGGCGCTCGTAACGCAAAATTTTAGCAACGTATTCCAGCGTCAACGGTTCCATATACACTTTGTCCGCAATGGTGGTGTCCGTCATAATGGTGGCAGGGTTGGAGTTCGCCAAAATGACTTCATACCCTTCTTCTTTGAGTGCCAAGCAAGCTTGCGTACCGGCATAGTCAAATTCCGCCGCCTGACCGATAACGATCGGGCCTGAGCCGATAATCAAAATCTTTTTAATGTCCGTTCTTTTTGCCATTGTCTTTTCCTCCCGAATATATTAAAGATCATTATATACTATTAAACCGTTACACACGGTCAATTTACATCTACCAAATAGAGTTTTCCCCGTAAAAGGCGTTGCCTTTCCTTTTGAAAAAAATTCGTTGGGATCTACCGTAAATTCTTCGTTTAAATCCCAAACGGAAAAATCCGTACCGAGTTCTATACCAAACCGTTTTCTGGGATTGGTAACCAACAATTCCACCAGTTTTTGAATCGTAAGAAGTTCTGGTTTCACCAAATGCGTATACATAACGGGTAAGGCCGTCTCCAAACCAACGATCCCAAACGCACTTTTTTCCAGCCCTCTTCCCTTTTCTTCGGCACTGTGGGGCGCATGGTCGGTGGCGATCATATCAATTGTTCCGTCGAGCACCCCTTCCAACAAAGCTTGGCGATCTTCTTCAGACCGAATGGGGGGATTCATTTTAAAACGGCCATCTTCCTGCAAATCAAGGTCATTCATCACCAGATAATGAGGTGCCGTTTCGCAAGTAACATCAAGGCCTTCCGCTTTGGCTTTTCGAATGAGCTCCACGCTTTCTTTGGCTGAGATGTGGCAAACGTGATAGGCACATCCAATCTCTTTCACCAGTTCCAAATCACGCCGTATCTGTTCATACTCACTGGCACTGCAAATACCTTTGTGCCCGTGCAGTTTGGCATATTCGCCTTGATGGATGTACCCGCCTTGTAACAAGTCGTTCACTTCACAATGCGCCACAATCATTTTGCCAAGCGCTTTGGCCTTTATCATGGCATTACGCATCAATTCGTCACTTTGTATGCCGCGCCCGTCATCAGAAAACGCAATACACTGTTCAGCTAAATTATCCATATCGGATAATTCTTCGCCCCTTTGGCCGACGGTAATGGTCGCATACGGATATACGTGAATGCAGGCTGTATCCTCTATGATATCTTGTTGTATCTTCAACGATTCCGCACAGTCGGGAACGGGGTTCAAGTTGGGCATGGTACAAACCGCCGTATAACCACCGCGCGCCGCCGCGGCACTGCCGCTTGCAATGGTTTCTTTATAAGAAAAACCCGGCTCACGAAAATGCACGTGCACATCGCAAAAGCCGGGAAAAACCGTATACGAAGAAGAGTCAATGCGAGAGAGAAGTTCAGACGGCAAAGAGGCCGACAAAGCGGCCTGTGAAATACAATCGGAGGCAAACGTAGTTTTAATAAAAGCCGACATAACGAACTCCTTTACAAAAGAAAAAACCTTGCCCGTAAGGCAAGATTCGCACACAGAAAAAAGGCCGATAACGGCGAAAACCGCATCCGCTTTTTCGTATTACCTTAATCTTGCCGATCTCACGGTATCGCGCTTAAAGATCAATTTTCAACATTATAACACAACACCTAGTATCTGTCAATCGTTTTATAAAAAGATCGGAGTGGAACTCCACCCCGATCTTTCATAAAATTAGTCTTCGTCGCAGTCGCAACCACAGTCACAGCAGTCGTCGCATTCTTCGATATCAAATTCCAAATGCTCACCGCAGTTGGGGCATTCCACACCGCCGTCAAGAAGAGTCTCTTCGTCAACACAGAATTCCTCTTCACAACTGGGGCACGTAATGTCATAGAACTCATCTTCACAACCACAATCACAGCAGTCGTCATCGTAATCTTCGTAATCATCGTCACCGTAGTATTCGGTTTCAAGTGTATCGAGATCTTCGTCGATGGTATCCACTTGTTCGCCCATCTCTTCAACCGTCATTTCCAAATCTTCAACGCTGAGAGCAACATCAGACAAAACGTCCATGATCGCCTTGAGAATTTTCCCCTCTTTGGTATCAACATCAATTTCCATACCTTCAATAAGGCCTTTCAAATAGGCAACTTTTTCCGTAATCGTCATCACTGTAACCTCCTTATACTCACTACGCGATTAGGCGCGCTCCATATATTCACCCGTACGGGTATCCACACGAATCATTTCACCTTCATCAATAAAAAGCGGCACACGAATTTCCGCACCGGTTTCAAGCGTGGCGGGTTTGGTTGCATTGGTAGCCGTATCGCCTTTAAAGCCGGGGTCAGTCTGTGTCACTTGCAATTCCACAAAGTTCGGGGGCTCCACGCCAAACACATTGCCTTTGTAGGACATCACACGGCAGATCATATTTTCTTTCACGAACTTAAAGTTATCGGAAAGCACATCACTGTTGATGGGCATCAACTCATAGGTTTCTTGGTCCATAAAGTAGTACAAGTCACCGTCGTTATAGGAATATTCCATTTCTTTTCTTTCCACAAACGCAGTGGGGTATTTGTCGTTCGGGTTGAACGTACGTTCCACAACCGTACCGGCAATCACATTACGAATCTTGGCGCGAACAAACGCGGCGCCTTTACCGGGTTTTACGTGTTGGAATTCCACGATTTGATATACGTTACCGTCCATCTCGAAGGTAACACCGTTACGAAAATCACCTGCAGAAACCATTTCATAATCCTCCAATTATCACTTTGGTTGTTCTTATTCTACCCTATCTTTCCGTGTTTTTCAAGAGAAAAATATACAAAATCGCCGTCGAAGGGAATTTTTTTCCTTTCGACGGCGATAAAACCCATTATTCCTCGTCCGATTTGCTTTCTTGAATCACTTTTTGAGCGATGGACGACGGAACTTCCTCATAGCGGGTAAATTGCATCTCATAACGACCGCGACCTTGCGTTGCAGAACGCAACATTGTGGCATAATCACCCATTTCAGCCATCGGCACCTCGGCACAGACACAGGTAAGTTCGGAATCCTCTTCAGGGTTCATACCCAACACACGTCCGCGTCGTTTGTTGATATCACCCATAATATCGCCTGTGCAATCCGACGGTACGTACGCGTTAACAGTACCAATAGGTTCTAACAAAACAGGATTCGCATCGGCAATACCGGCTTTGTATGCAAGCGAAGCCGCCGTTTTAAAGGCCATTTCGGACGAGTCGACCGGATGGTAAGAACCGTCCACCAAAGTGGCTTTCACGCCGACCAAGGGATATCCTGCCAACACGCCTTTTTGTGCACTGTCGCGCAACCCTTTTTCCACCGCGGGGAAATAGTTTTTCGGAACAGAACCGCCAAACACTTTTTCTTCAAAAATAATATCATCCGTATCGGCAGGTTCAAATTCGATCCACACATCACCGAATTGACCGTGACCGCCCGATTGTTTCTTATGGCGGCCCTGCACCTTCACTTTGCGACGAATGGTTTCGCGATACGGTACACGCGGCACTTGCAACGTTACTTCTACACCGAATTTGCTTTTTAATTTGGACACAATAACATCCAAGTGCTGTTCACCCAAACCAGAAAGAACTTGTTCACGCGTTTCGGGATGCACTTCAAAGGAGATCGTGGGGTCTTCTTCGCGCAAGCGGTTAAGGCCGGCCACAATTTTTTCTTCTTCGCCCTTCTTTTTGGCATAAACCGCCATCGAGAGCGAGGGCTTTTCAAAATTCACACCGGGTAAAATGATGGGACGAACGGGCGAACACAAGGTGTCGCCGGTATTGGTAACCGCCAGTTTTGCAACGGCGCCGATATCACCCGCAACCACGCACGGAACTTCCTCTTGCTTTTTACCGCGCACCATGAAGAGTTTTCCGAGTTTCTCGGTTGTTCCCGTGCGCATATTCACAAGAGTAGAATCAGGTGTAACTTTACCGCTAATAACCTTAAAATACAACAATTTTCCGACAAACGGGTCCACAATGGTTTTGAAGACAATCGCCGCGGTCTGTGCTTGCTCCGAAACGGTAAGTTTCACCTCTTCGCCGTTGGGGTCAATACCGGTCTCGCCCGCTACGGTTTCCGCCCACGGTGCCAGCCACATCAAGCCGTTAAGCAACTGGTCGACGCCCTCCATCGCCTGCGAAGCACCGCAATAAACAGGAGCGATTTCACCACGGCGAACACCCGTTGCCAAACCGAGAATCAGTTCATCGGGAGTAAACTCAATACCGGAGAAGTATTTTTCCATCAATTCTTCGCTGGTTTCGGCAACTGCCTCGTTGATAGCCGTTCGCAACCCCTCCAATCGATGGCCCATATCGGGAATCGGACATTCGATTGCCTTTCCGTTTTCGTATTTGTATGCCTTATATTCCAACATATTCACATAACACTGAACTTTATGGTCTTCCACATACGGAACGACCAACGGGCATACCATCGGACCGAACTTGGTTTTCAACTCTTCAAACACACGATAAAAATCCGCGTGTTCGCTGTCCATTTTGTTCACAAAAATAATCTGTGCGATGCCTTTTTTACGGGCCGCCGCAAATGCTTTTTGCGCACCAACCGTCACACCGCTTTTCCCCGAAATAACAATCACACTGCTTCCGGCCGCACGAATACCTTCGCTCAGGCCACCCGCAAAGTCAAACAAACCGGGAGTATCCAACAAATTGATCTTTGTATCTTTCCACTCCAAAGGAAGTACCGACATCGAAACCGACGCCTGGCGCTTGATCTCCTCAGAATCAAAATCGGAAATAGTCGTACCATCCGTCACTTTGCCCAAGCGGTCGGTCATACCGGACAAATAGAGAGCTGCCTCTGCAAGCGAGGTCTTACCGGTGCCGGCGTGGCCCACCAAGGCGACATTACGGATATGTTTCGCATTATACTGTTTCAACGAAGGTCTCCCCTTTCTTATTCAGCAATTGCGAGCACAATTGCCAAAACTCGACAAAAATCAAGTAATATTACACAAAAAATATTCACGCATAACTATTACTTTTGATAATTATAACCTATTTTTTAGGAAATTGCAACCATAATTATACGTAAAAAGCCCTCCGCTACTTAAAAAACGGAGGACTTTTTTTAGTGATTTTCAACAAGCAATTATCGTTTTCCCGCAAAAAGCGAAATTCCCGTAAATGCCAACGTGGCAACGAGAAGAGTTTCCACTAAATAGAGCGGAGATAACCCACCGCCTGCAAAAAACATCGTATACGCCGCAAGAAACATTAAGGCAAAAGACAAAACCGTTTGCAACACCGTAAAAAGATTGACATTTTTTGTCAGTCGCCTGCACAAGGCAAGCGCTAAAATAAGACCGTTTCGGTTGCCGTTCGAAACAATAGAGCTTTCTTGCGATTCGCTTACGCCATCTACCAAACCTTCAAACGAGCGACCTGCCGGGGCACCCAACAATTCCACGTAGAATCCATTCAGATCGTATACGGTGGAAATCAATTGTTCCGTGATATTTTGGTCACACGTACGAACAAGCAGGGTGATGCGTTGTTTCGTGAGAGTTGTTAGCATTTGTTTCACATGGTCATCCGCTACGTAACTTACCACGAACATGGCGGAAAGTTCACCGGCAATGGAGAGATATACCAATTGTCTCCCGTTGATGGCATAACGTTCTTCGTAATCTTTCGACGGAATATCAATGCCGTGGTTATCAAGCAATTTACGATTGCCGATCAACACACGGCGACCGCTTACCCATCCTGAAAGGCCCATATCTTGCTCATACACCAACGTATCCACCTCGCGTAACATATCCACCTTGTTTTGAATCATACGCGAAAACACAAACGACAACGGGCCGCCGGCGCGGACAGATACCGAAGCAGCATCCAGAATGGCATCGTCTATGCGAGTGCCCGAAAAGGTCTTAATGCCGTGTAACAATACGCACTGTTCGGGGAAAATATCCATGGCATCCAATGCAATCGCATGCACTTTACCAAACTGTTCTATAGCGTGATACCCTACCAAAGCACTTCCCTCGCTCTTTGCTGTTTTTGCCGCACTTGCAAAAGATACCTGCAAAGTGAATAAGAAAAGTGAAGGTGAGGCAACCGCTACCAACACGCAAAACAGGGTAAGCGTAACCATCCACGACGAAATGCCGTTGAGGGCAAAGAAAAGCAGAGAAACAAGCAAAGAAATGCCCAATACAACCGGCAAATACCATTTCATTTGCTTTTCGGTCAACGCACTGTCATCAGCAAGATGTTCATAATTGTCAACCAACATCGTATCGCGGTAATATGCCACGCGCGGAACACCGATAGCCAGGGCGGGGCGACCGATCTCCTCCGCCAAGGTGTCGTCTTCAATACGTTTATATACCGTTTTTTGATTTCTTTCGGAAAGAACAAAGGCGGCATTTTTCAACCGACGATCCCATTCCAAATGCTTGGAAAGCGCCAATAACAAAATACTCAATCCCGAGACCGCGGTCAAAAGCGGTGTTGCACCACTTCGCAAATCCGTGGTGTTTAAGAATTGCAGAACCGTGTGGACCAAGGTAACGAAAGCGGAAACAAACACACCTGAAGCCACCGTAGGCTTCCCGCTGAACAACCGCACAACCCCGTCACGAAGAAGGGAAATGTTTAGCGCACACAAACTCACAAATAAGGCTATCTGTATACACAAATAGGAAATGGGGCCCATAGCCAGCACGGGCGAAAAGGCGGAGAACAGCGTAAGTAAAAACAGAATGATCTCTAAAACGACCGAACAAAATACCGTTGCATTAGAACGATGCAGCGCCGCCGCAAAACGGCCGATGGCACTGGAAGGTGCCTCTCTTTCTTGCGTAGGATCCACTGTTTCCTCGTTTTCCAAGGGCGTTTCAGGATATACCACTTCCCCACGCTCTTCCGGAATCTCTTCCTGTTCCTGTTCGCCTTCACGCATATGTTGTTCGCGCCGTTGCGAAAAATCCTCTATTTGTTCACGGCGAACACGACGAAGACGTTCTTCGCGCCCCATCTCTTCCTGAGGCCTTTCTTCCTCTTCAAAGCCCTCCAGCAACATTTGTGTTCCTTTTTCAGGAAGGGATTCTTCTTCCCCGTCCATTACCTGTGTGTCAGATAAGGACGGAATCGGCTGTGTGGGAAGTTCGGAAAAAACCTCTCGGGTATCATCAATGGTTGTATTCACTTCTTGGGTTTCAGCAATCTCTTCATCAATGAGAAAAGATAGAAGCACTTCTTCATCGTCTTTTTCTTTTTTCTCACGATGAAAAAACCCGCCTTTTTTCTTAGGCTTTTTCTCCACAACAGGCATTTCGTCTTTTAACGTAGGAAACTCCGTTGTAATTTCACGCACAGCACCGACCGCGTCGGGAATTTCTGCCGTGTTAACCTCCAAAATCTCTTCCGCTTTTTCTTTTTTCTTCATAACGGCCTCCTGCTATTTGATGCCCAACCGTTGCTTTGCCACTTCGTATGAAATGATTCCGCAAGCAACAGATGCGTTTAATGAGTTGATATTACCGCGCATCGGCAAAGAAAGAATAAAATCACATTGCTCGTGCACCAAACGACTGATGCCGCGCCCTTCAGAACCAAGTACCAGCGCAACCGAACCGGTCAAATCGGTTTGACACCACGGTTGCCCGTCCATATCCAGACCATACACCCACAAACCGCGCTTTTTGAGTTCTTTCAACGTGTCTGTTAAGTTTGATACCCTTACGACAGGAACATATTCGACTGCACCGGCTGACGTTTTATATACTGTCGAATTCAAACCAACCGCATGCCGTTTGGGAATGATCACACCATGGCATCCGGCTGCCTCTGCCGTACGTAATACCGCGCCTAGATTGTGGGCATCTTCCAATTCGTCGCATACAATAAAAAACGGAGGTTCGCCTGATTCTTCCGCTTTTTTGAACAAATCGTCTAACGTTGCATACTCTTTGCAAGCAGCAATGGCTATAACGCCTTGATGATTAGAGCCACATTTGGCAGTGAGTTTACGCACATCGGTTTCTTTTATCGGGATACCGGCTTGGCGGCACTTCGCCAAAATGGGGCCGATACTGCCGCTGCGCTCGCCCGAAGCAACCCACACAGAGTCAATCGGTCGATTAGAGCGCAATGCTTCCATAACGGCATTACGTCCTATTATCATATCTTGTTCTACGGTTGGCTGCATTCTATAAAACCTCACAATTTGCCTATAATACAACAGTATAACACAATATTTTCAAAAAAGAAAGTCCCGTTTCATAAAAAAAGCCGATTTGCACAAAGCAAATCGGCTTTAACTGTTTACACGCGTGCATTTGTCCCGGCAAAATCGTGGATGTCAAAGAGATAATTCCCATTCTCATCCAATTTGCGATCCAGATTATGGCAGGCGACAAAATGGCCGGGTTCCACTTCGGTAAGTACCGGCGGAACACGCTTACATTTTTCACACGCCATATAGCAACGGGTATGGAATTTACAACCGGAAGGCGGCTTAATGGGACTGGGAATATTGCCTTCCAAAATAATGCGTTCCTTGGTCAAACTATCGGGATCGGTGGTCGGAATCGAACTGAGCAATGCCACCGTGTACGGATGACGGGGATCGGCAAAAATAACATCCGTAGGAGCCACTTCCACCATATTGCCCAAGTACATCACGCCGATACGGTCGGAAATGTATCGCACAACCGATAAATCGTGAGAAATGAACAGATAGGTCAGTTTTTCCTGTTCTTTTAAATCTTGCAACAAGTTGATGATTTGGGATTGAATGGACACGTCCAAAGCGGACACGCATTCGTCACACACCACAAATTTCGGTTTCACTGCCAAGGAGCGAGCAATACTGATGCGTTGGCGTTGACCGCCTGAAAACTGGTGAGGATAGCGGTTATACATATAGTTTTGCAAACCGCACGACTGCATCGTTTTGAAAACGTACTCCTTCATTTTAGCCGAACCGGGCTTGAAAAATTTGTGCGTTGTAAGCCCTTCTTCAATAATTTGGCCAATGGTCATTCTGGGGTTGAGCGAGGAATACGGATCTTGGAAGATCACTTGCAAATCCTTGCGGAGAGTACGCATTTCCGCTTCCGTTAAACGCGAAAGGTCGATGCCATTGTCGAGCATCTCTTCAAAACGAAGAAAATCCTCGTCCTGCATATACGGCCGTTTCGCCTCTTCCACGCGTTTGGAAATGGCGTCTGCCTTCTCTTTGCATTGTTGACGTTGAACGGACAACGCTTGGCGTTTGGCAGAAAGCTTTGCTATTTTTTTCTGAATGGAATCTTTCTTTTCGGAATGTTCCAGACCGGCTTCCAACACTTCCGTTTCAAGATCGATATCTTCTATTTTCGCATCGATCTTTGCAATACGAACCGCTTCGTTAAATTTTTCCAACAATAACGTGGCACCATTTTTTGTATCGCGAATCATAAAACCGCCCAAAATCTTCGCTACGTGTTCAAGCGCGGTTTTCGCCTCGGCAACCGCCAAGTTTTTTTCCTGCAACTCAAAAAAGGAAGCTTCTTCGCCGAGTGCATTACACTTCTCGGTAAGTTGATCTGCTTTTTCTTGCGCCTTTTGATATTTCACAATATACGAATCGGCACATTTTAACGTATTCAACACGTAAGAAGGGGCCACAGCGTTAAGGTCACGCCCGTAGTACATGGTACTGCCGGCCGTTTGGTCATACAGTTGCAACAAAACCCGACCAAGTGTGGATTTTCCGCAACCGGACTCCCCTACCAAGCCAAACGTTTCACCTTCAAAAATATCAATGGAGATATCTTCATTAGCACGAACGTACAGTTGTTCTTTTTGAAAAATGCTCGTCTTTGCAACAGGGAAGTACTTTTTTAGATTATTTATTGACAGTAATTTCTGCATGCTCAGCACTTCTCCTTTCCGCCTTTTCCGGGTAGAAACATCTCACGAATTGGCTATCGGCCACTTTGGTTAAAGCGGGTTCTTCTTCCAAGCATTTTTTGGTGCAATATTTGCAGCGGGGAGCAAACTTACATCCTTTTGGCAAATCAAGAGGATGCGGAACCACACCCGGGATGGGATCCAATTTAGCCCGTTCATCGTTCAAGCGAGGAATGGAGTGCATCAATCCTTCCGTGTACGGATGACTTTGCTCGCAATCGGCAAAAATGAGTTTTGCCGGTGCCTGTTCCACTACCTGACCGCAATACATCACCACTACGTCATCTGCCATTTCGTTAATCACGCCGAGGTCATGCGTAATAAACATAATGGCGGTTCCGTTTTCTTTTTGCAGTTGATTCATTAAACGCAAAATTTGCGCTTGAATGGTAACGTCCAATGCAGTAGTAGGCTCATCGGCAATCAAGATATCGGGTTTACACGCAAGGGCCATAGCAATCATTACGCGCTGACGCATACCGCCCGAAAGTTGGTGCGGATATTGGCGCGCAACAGCTTCCGGATTGGGAATTTGCACGGCACGCAACATCTCAATACACTTTTCTTCCGCTTGTTTTTTGTTCATTCCTTGGTGAATGATAAACGGTTCCGACAACTGCTTTTTCACCGAAAAAACCGGGTTTAAACTCGTCATCGGTTCTTGGAAAATCACCGAAATACGGTTACCGCGAATGTGGTACATATCTTGCATCGGCAGATTAACGAGATCCTCCCCGTCAAACAAGACTTCACCATCGGCAATATAACCGTTTGCATCAAGCAAACGCAAAATACTCATCGCAGAAACACTTTTTCCCGAGCCGGACTCGCCCACAATACCGAGCGTTTTCCCTCTTTCAATGGAATATGAAACGTCGTTTACCGCTTTGACCGTACCGTTTCTGGTTTTAAAAAAGGTATGAAGATTCTTAACTTCTAACAGCGCCATTATTTTTCCACCTCCGATTTGGGATCCAAAACGTCACGGAGTGTATCACCGATAATGTTGATACAAATAACGGTGATCGAAAGGAAGATAGCCGGGAACAACCAACGCCACCAATAGTTTTGGATAACGACCGAGTTGCGACAACCATCCAGCATATTGCCCCACGTCGGACGGGGCAACTGCACACCGAAGCCCAAGTAGGACAACGTCGATTCCGTCAACATACAGGTAGCAAAATCCAACGTAACGCTGACCAAAATCACCGAAATAACGTTAGGCAAAATGTGTTTGAACGCAATACGGCGTTGACTCACGCCCATCGATTTGGCGGCGGTTACAAATTCTTTTTCACGTTCGGCAAGCACTTGGCCACGCACCAAGCGGGCAAGACCCGTCCACGAAAGCAGGCCTAAAATCACCA
>JAZULW010000019.1:0-2032 GCA_045603285.1 Acutalibacteraceae bacterium
GCGGTAGTATACCCCCAAAAATGGCAATTATGCACGATGCCATTTGGCGCCTTGCGGCGTATCTTCCACCACAATACCGCGCGCTTTCAGTTCGTCGCGGATACGGTCGGATTCCGCCCAATTTTTCGCGGCGCGGGCGGCAGCACGGGCGGCGATGAGTTCTTCAATCTCGGCATCATCGTCACCACCATTGCCGCGGCTATACAATAAGCCGAGCACATCCGCCAATTCGTTAAACAGCGCAAGTGCGTGGCGGCAGCTGCCGTTCGTAGCATGGCCTTCTGCCACCATGCGGTTACAGTCTTTTGCCAATTCAAACAATGCGGCAATGGCATCGGCGGTGTTGAGGTCATCGTCCATCGCGGCAATAAATTGCTCACGACGAGCCTTACAAAACGCGACCACGGTTTCCTCTGCCTCGCCATTGGGTGCAGTGGTGAGTGCGAATTCCAGACCGTTTTTGCAGTTATACAACCGATCAAGCGCGGCTTTGGCTTGCTCAATGATCTCGGTGTTGTAGTTGATGGGGCTGCGGTAGGACGACGAAATGAGAAAATAGCGGATCGGCTCGTAGCCGTACTGCGCGGCTACGTCGCGCACGGTAAAGAAGTTGCCGAGCGATTTGGACATTTTTTTGTTGTCTACGTTGATGTAGCCGTTGTGCATCCAATACCGCGCAAACGGTACGCCGTTGCAACATTCGCTTTGCGCCACTTCGTTTTCGTGGTGCGGGAAAATGAGGTCTTGTCCGCCGCAGTGAATGTCAATGGATTCGCCGAGGTAACGGCGCGCCATAGCGGAACATTCGATGTGCCAGCCGGGACGGCCCTCGCTCCACGGAGATTCCCAATACGGTTCACCCGCTTTGGCGGCTTTCCACAAAGCGAAATCCAGTGCATCCTCTTTTTCTTCGCCGATGCCGATGCGCGCACCCGATTCCAAATCGTCAATGGGTTGGTGGGACAATTTGCCGTATTCCTTGTCACGGCGGGTACGGAAATACACATCGCCGTTTTCGGCACGATAGGCATACCCCTTTTCTTCCAGCGTGCGCACAATATCGATGATCTCGTTCATATTGTCGGTTGCACGGGGATGCACGGTGGCTTCTTTGACACCGAGGCCCTTCGCGTCGGTCCAAAATTCGTCGATATACCGCTCGGCGATCACGTCGTATGTGGTGCCCTCTTCGTTGGCACGACGAATGATTTTGTCGTCGATGTCGGTAAAGTTTTGCACAAACCGCACGTCGTATCCGCGCCATTCCAAATAACGGCGCAACACGTCGAACACGCAAAGCGGGCGCGCGTTGCCGATGTGGATAAAGTTATACACCGTGGGGCCGCACGCGTAAATGCGCACCACACCGGGTTCCAGCGTTTCAAGGGGTTGTTTTTCGCGCGTCATCGTGTTGTATATTTTCATACTCATTCTCCTTTGGCTTTGAGTTCTTCTATCATTTGTTCCAAGCGTTTAAGTTCCACTGCTACGGGGTCGGGAATGTTGACTTGGTCAAGATCCGGCACTTTTTCGCCTTTGCGGCGCACCACGCGCGCCGGCACACCGACGGCGGTGGAGTCGGCCGGAATATCTTGAAGCACTACCGCACCGGCGGCAATGCGCACGTTATCCTCAATGGTGATGGGACCCAGCACTTTGGCGCCCGCCCCCACCATAACGTGGTTGCCGAGGGTGGGGTGGCGCTTGCCCTTATCTTTTCCCGTACCGCCGAGGGTAACCCCTTGATAAATGGTGCAGTCGTCCCCGATGATGGTGGTTTCGCCGATCACCACGCCGGTGCCGTGGTCGATAAACAAACGGCGACCAATGGTGGCGGCAGGGTGGATCTCAATGCCGGTGCGGCGCACACAGCGCTGCGAAATAAAACGTGCCAAAAATTTCAAGTTATGGTGATAGCACCAATAGGCTTTGCGGTGCGAACGCACCGCTTTGTAGCCGTTGTATAACAACATGATTTCCAAAGTTGAACGCGCCGCAGGGTCGCGTTCGCGGATGACGGCAATGTCTTCAC
>JAZULW010000020.1:0-4475 GCA_045603285.1 Acutalibacteraceae bacterium
CCTCTTGCAAAAGCGGTGTTTTTTTGCCATAATAGAAAGGTAAAACAGAAAGAAAAACGAGGGACGCGTATGTTGTTTCGCAAACCGACGTTGACGGGTGCGGTGGATTTTCTCATCGTAGGGCTCGGCAACCCCGGCAAAAAATACGAAGGCACGCGCCACAACGCGGGGTTTATGGTTGTGGAAGCGTTGGCCGAGGCATATACTGTTAAGGTGGACCGCGTAAAATTTAAATCGCTGTGCGGTCAGGCGGTCATAGGGGGCAAAAAGGTGTTGTTCTTGATGCCGCAAACGTTTATGAACAACAGTGGCGAGGCCGTGCGTGAAGCCGCCGCCTTTTACAAACTCCCCCCTGAAAAGGTGTTGGTGGTGTGCGACGACATTTCGCTTCCCGTCGGGACCATTCGGTTGCGCCGCAAGGGGAGTGACGGAGGGCAACGCGGTTTGCGCAGCATTCTTGCGTTGTGCGGCAGTGAGGCGTTCCCCCGCATCAAAGTGGGTGTCGGCCAAAAACCGCATCCCGATTATGATTTGGCCGCGTGGGTTCTTTCCAAATTTACCAAAGACGAAACAGTCCCCTTGCTTACGGCCGTAAAAGCCGCGGTGGAGGCTATTCCCCTCATCGTGGAAGGCCGTATGGACGAAGCGATGAATCAATATTCGAGGTAATCTATGTCAATTTACGAATCCGCCCTGTCCGCGTTGCCGTCGGTCACGTCTGCCGCCGCCGACCTTGGGCGGGGAAACGGCCCTGTGATGTTCACGGGGGTTGGCCACATTCATAAAGTATTCCTTGCCAACGCCTTATGCGCCAAACTGTCGCGCAAGGCGTTATTTGTCGTGGCGGACGAAGCGGAAGCCACCCGCGTGTGCGAAGATTTGACGGCCATCGGGGTGGAAGCGTTGTTTTTGCCCGCGCGCGAACTGTCGTTGCGCAAAACGGAATCCACTTCGCGCGAATACGAGCAAATGCGCTTGGCGGTGCTGGCCCGTATGGCGCAAGGCAACTACCAAGCGGTGGTGGCCTGTCCCGATGCGTTGATGGGCTACACCTTACCGCCACGCGTGTTGCTCACCCGCACCCTTACCGTAAAAACGGGCGAAACGGTGCCGCTTGCTACCCTCCTGTCCTTTTTGGCGGCCGCGGGATACGAGCGGTGCGACCAAATTGAAGGCCCCGGCCAATTTGCCGCGCGCGGCGGTATTGTGGACGTGTATGCCGCGCAAAATGCCGCGCCGATTCGCATTGAACTGTGGGGTGACACGGTGGACACCCTTTCGTATTTTGACGTGTTGTCGCAACGGCGCACCGAGTCGTTGTCAAGCATCGCCATTCCGCCCGCGTGCGAAATTATGTACGAATCCGCCGCCCGTTTGGCGGACGAGATCGAGCGGCTTGCCGCATCGCTTTCGGGCAAACGCGCCGATACGGTGCGCCAAGAATTGCTTGCGGACGTTGACCGTTTGCGCGGCGGTACACGCCCGTCGTCGGTAGACAAATATTTACCCCTCCTCTATCCCGAAAGCGCCACCGTGCTCGATTATGCGCCGGATGCGCTGTTGTTTGTGTCGGAAGCCTCTAAAGTGAAAGAGCGTTTGCGTTCCGCCGAGTGGCAGTTGCAGGAAGATATCAAAGGATTGTTGGAAGACGGGCAGTTGTGCAAAGAACTGTGCCGTTACGGAGAAGATTTTGACGGGTTTGTACGGCTTATCACCCGCCGCCCGTCGGTGATGTTCGAAACCTTTGCGCGCTCGGCGGTGGGGTTGGAACCGAAGTCGATGTACGCGGTATCTTGCCGTCAATTGCCCGTGTGGTCGGGCAGCGTCGAGTTGTTGTGTGAAGATGTGAAAGATGCCCTTTCACGCCGCATGGCGTGCGTGGTGCTTGCCGGGCGCGAAGAGAAAAACGCACAAGTATTGGCGGAAGATTTACAAAAGCAAGGTATCCCCGCCTTGTTTGCGCCCTCTCCCGAAAAACCGGTGAAAGGGCAAGTTCTCGTCACGGTGGGGGGTGTGTCTGCGGGCGCGGAATTCCCCGAATGTGACACGGTGTTCATCACCCATGGCCGTATCACCGCGCGCCGCCACAAACGGCGGCTGAACCGCCAAGCGGGCAGTGAGATCCACAGTTTGTCGGAACTCACCCCCGGCGATTACGTGGTACACGCCGCACACGGCATCGGGGTATACAACGGCATCCGTCAGTTAGACGTGCAGGGTGTGGTAAAAGATTATCTGCAACTGCAATACGACAAAGGGGACACCTTGTACGTTCCCGTTACGCAACTGGATCTGGTGTCCAAATACATTGGAACCAAGGACGACGTGAAGGTTAAACTCCACCGCCTCGGTGGTCAGGAATGGCAAAAAACCAAAACACGCGTGCGCTCGGCGGTGAAGGACATCGCCAAAGAACTCATACAACTCTATTCGTCACGGATGGCATCCCCGGGATATGCCTTTGACCCCGACGGCGAATGGCAATACGATTTTGAACAGCATTTTGAACACGAAGAAACCGAAGACCAACTGCGGTGCATTGACGAGATCAAATCCGATATGGAACGCAGCGTACCGATGGACCGCTTGCTGTGCGGTGACGTTGGGTTCGGTAAAACCGAGGTGGCGCTGCGAGCCGCGTTTAAGTGCGTGTCGCAAAGCAAGCAGTGCGTGTTGCTGGTGCCGACCACCATTTTGGCGTTTCAACATTACAACACCATTGTAAAACGATTCGAAGGGTTTCCCGTTACGGTGGAGATGCTGTCCCGTTTCCGCACGCCCAAACAACAGGAAAAGATCATAAAGGATATGGCAAGCGGGCGTATTGATATTTTGGTGGGTACGCACCGTATGTTATCCAAGGATATTCGGTTCCGTGACCTGGGGCTCTTCATTGTGGACGAGGAACAGCGGTTCGGTGTGGCGCAAAAGGAACGCATCAAGGAACTCGCTCCCAACGTGGACGTGCTCACCCTGTCGGCTACCCCCATTCCGCGCACGCTCAATATGGCCATGAGTGGGATCCGCGATATGTCCATCATTGAAGAAGCGCCGCAAGACCGCCGTCCCGTGCAGACATACGTGCTGGAACACGACAACGGACTGATTGCCGATGCCATTCGCCGCGAACTGCGGCGCGGCGGTCAGGTCTACTACATTCACAACCGCGTGGAAACCATCGAACGCGTGGCCGCAGGGTTGCAGATGCGGATTCCGGAAGCGCGCGTGGCGTTTGCGCACGGCAAGATGAGTGAAGACGAAATGGCGGAAATTTGGCGACAGGTCATCGACCACGAAATTGACGTGCTGGTGTGCACCACTATCATCGAAACGGGTGTCGACGTCCCCAACGTCAACACGCTCATCATTGAAAATGCCGACCGTTTCGGCCTGTCGCAGTTGCACCAACTGCGCGGCCGTGTGGGGCGGTCGTCGCGCCGCGCGTTTGCGTATCTCACGTTTGTGCGTGGCAAGGTGCTGACCGATGTGGCCGCCAAGCGGTTGGAGGCTATCCGCGAATTTACCGAGTTTGGCGCCGGCTTTAAAATTGCGATGCGCGATATGGAGATTCGCGGCGCAGGCAACCTGCTGGGTGCTCAACAACACGGGCATATGGAAGCGGTGGGGTACGATCTGTATTTGCGCCTGCTTGCCGATGCGGTGGGTGAGGCCAAAGGCGCACCCCGTCCGCGTGAGGCGGAATGTTTGATCGACTTGCCCGTGTCTGCCCACATCCCCGAGAGTTACATTGCCGCCAACGCGCAGCGGCTGGATATTTATCGCCGCATTGCCGATATTCGTACGGAAGAGGATTCGTTCGACGTGTACGATGAACTCATTGACCGTTTTGGAGAACCCCCTGCTGCCGTACAAGGGCTCATCGACGTGGCGCTGTTACGCAATATGGCAGCAAAACACGGCATTTACGAGGTGAAACAAAGCGGCGACACGTTGCTGCTGTATCAACGCACGTTGGATCTGGACCTCGGTTCACGCTTGTCGGCGGCGTTGTCGGGCCGTGTGATGATCAGTGCGGGTTCCAAACCGTACCTTGCCGTGAAAGGCAAAGCGGGTCTTTCTTGCCTTGACGTTTTGCGGGAAGCGATGCAAGCCGCCGAACAGAAAGAAGCATAAAAAACAAACACCCACAGGCAACGCCCGCACCCCATCAGGCAGTATTTCCTTGAAAAAGAAACTTTTGGCACAATTATGCGTCAAAAAGCCTCGATATGGGTCAGCATTATCGAGGCTTTTTTCCTTTTTTTGCACTCAAAAATTTCTTTTTAAGGTGCTTCGCAGTTTTGTTTGAAAAACAAATACTTCCTTATGGGGTATGGGCGAATCGTCTGTGGGTGTTTTCATTGTTTACAAGGTCTTGACCAATTCTTTCAAATACGCGGCAAAGTCGGTGCCGACCTCGGGATGCTTTAACGCAACCTCACAAGTGGCTTGCAAAATGCCGAGTTTGTTGCCCA
>JAZULW010000021.1:0-2342 GCA_045603285.1 Acutalibacteraceae bacterium
TGTCATTGGTTCAAATCCAATTACAGCCACCATATGGCCCGATGGTCAAGCGGTTAAGACACCGCCCTTTCACGGCGGTATCACGGGTTCGATTCCCGTTCGGGTCACCAAACTTCGGGCGCATAGCTCAGCTGGTTAGAGCGCCTGCTTCACACGCAGGAGGTCAGCGGTTCGAGTCCGTTTACGCCCACCAAAAACAAACCTCACCGTGCGGTGGGGTTTTGTTTTTTGCTACGTAGCGTTACGGACTCGAAAGTCCGTTAAGAAAACGTGCCGGTGGCACGTTTTTAGGGCGTGGGATTCATCTGAACTTGTGGTTTTACTTGTACCGAAAGAAGAGATGCCGCTTCCGTTCCGCACCAACCGTTTACGACACCATCCCAAAACCTCGTTCTGTGGAACGGGGCTTTTTTGTTCCCTTCAACTTGACAAGGTATATTTTGGAATAGTATACTTGTTTCATAAGGGTATAAGGAGCGATGCAGTGTGTTTAAACGGCAGTTTGTTTGCTTGATGGCGGTGGTGCTTTTGTGTTTGGGGAATCTGCTTGCGGCGTGTTCCCCTGCTGACGGCGAAATGGTTACTACCACATCTGCCGCAACAACCGAAGCTATCACAACCACTTCCGCCGAGACAACGACCGAAACTACCACAATCACAATATCTGACGAAACGACGACAACCGAGATCGTCAGTAAATCCACGGTGATGAAGACGACAACGTCAAAAAAGCCGGCAACGAGCAACATCACCACAACGGTGAAAAAAACAACAACGAGCGAGAAGACGACCGTTACCGAACAGCAAACCACTGTCAGCACAACGGTTGCCGATAATCGAACGGATGCGACAACGACCTTGCCTGAAACAACAACCTCTTCCAGCCGCAAAACGGTCTCCACCCGTTCTCGCGCAACTACGACAGAAGAAGAGCGCAATCCCCTTGCGGAGGAAGCGCAACGCATCCACAACAAAACGGTGTATCCCACCACCAAAATCGATTCCGATGTGGCGGTGGTCAGCGGCTTTGATGACGAATGGTCCTTTAAACATCATCCCACGCTGGCCTATTTCAAAGGCAAATTGTATGCCGCCTTTACATACGGATACGAGGGCGAAGACCATCCCGGTCAACATATGGTCGTGTCGAGCAGTGAGGATTTTTATACGTGGAGTGAACCCAAAACTATTGGACCCTCTACGAAAGGTGTGGCCGGTGATACCGCGGTGTTCCCCGTCGGTATGTTTGAATCCAACGGCAGATTGTACGCGCAATATTACGCGGGCGATTTTGCGGCGGAATGTTTTGACGAGAACGGTAACTTCAATACGAAATCCTCTTGGAAACGCGAAGATTACTGCTACCTAACGTGGACGGACGATGGCGAAAACTGGTCCGAGCCGATGAAAATTCCGCATGGCTACCTGCTTGGTTCCGACCTGCGCAAATCCTTCATAAGCGGCAAGTGGATATCGGCGTGGGGCGTACAATTTTTCTGGTCGGATGACCGATATCCCGACATTTTCAAATTTGATCAAAATTACCTTACCAATGAGCAACGCGCGGATGCCAAAAAGCGCAACGGTGGAACTTCGCTAAGCGAAAGCTCGTGGTACGAAACCAAAGACGGTGTTTACCATATCCTCATTCGCAGCGATACGGGTTATCTGTGGCACTTCAAAAGTGACGACGGGGGCAAAACGTTGACCGACCCGTATCCCACTCGTTTTGGCACCACCAACTCGCAAGTTGAGTTCATCCAAACTTCAACAGACTTTATCATTGGCGTGGGCGAGCCGTATCAGGCTTATGACCCGTGGATCCATTATCCCTTGCAGATTTGGACTTCTACGGACGGATACAATTTTGACAGAAGTTTCATTTTGCGTGACGAAAAATACCAGATACAAAAGCCGGGGTATTCCAAAGGTGGCTATTTCGCGTATCCCGATCTTGTTATCGAAGGCGACTATCTGTACGTCTTATACTCCAAAATGAAAGAAGTTATCGAGATCTCGCGTGTAAAATTATCCGATCTAAAACGGTAACGACAAAATTTTCTTGCAGAACTTCCCAGTTTATACTATGATACGTATAGGATGAGTATGACTCATCAAACAAAAGGAGGCAACATTATGGAATTCAAAGGAAGTCGCACCGAAGCCAATTTGATGGCCGCGTTCGCCGGCGAATCGCAGGCCCGCAACAAGTATACCTACTACGCATCCAAAGCGCGTAAAGATGGTTACGTGCAAATTGCCGAACTATTCGAGGCCACCGCCAACAACGAAAAAGAGCACGCCAAAATTTGGTTCAAGTTGTTGCACGATGGCATCGGCCC
>JAZULW010000022.1:0-23260 GCA_045603285.1 Acutalibacteraceae bacterium
CGTTGTGCAAACCGGTTGTATCGGTATGTGCCAATTCGAACCCATTGTGGAAGTATTGGTTCCCGGCAAAGAGAAAGTTACCTACGGCAAAGTGACCCCCGATAAGGTTGCCCGCATCGTTGCCGACCACTTGGTCAACGGCAATCCCGTTGCGGAATATACCATTGCCAATTTGATGAAGTAAGACAGGAGGAAAAAGAATGTATCGTTCCCATGTATTGGTTTGCGGCGGTACCGGTTGTACCTCTTCCAACAGTCAAGCTATCATCGCGGCTTTGGAGAAGGAAATCGCAGCAAATGATTTAACCAAAGAAGTTCAAGTTGTGCAGACCGGCTGCTTCGGTCTTTGCGCTCTTGGTCCGATTATGATCGTCTACCCCGAAGGTTGTTTCTATTCTCGCGTTCAGGTGGACGATATTCCCGAAATCGTTTCTGAGCACTTACTCAAGGGCCGTATCGTTACTCGATTGTTGTACGATGAGACCGTAAACGATGAAGACGGTGGCATCAAAGCCCTTAACGAAACCGATTTCTACAAAAAACAAGTTCGTGTTGCTCTTCGCAACTGCGGTGTTATTAACCCCGAATCTTTGGACGAGTATGTGGCCAACGACGGCTATCAAGCTCTGGCCAAATGCTTGACGGAGTACACCCCCGAGCAAGTCATTCAGATTGTCACCGATTCCGGTCTTCGTGGCCGTGGCGGGGGGGGCTTCCCCCCCCGCCGGAAATGGGCACTTACCGCCCCCAATAAAGCTGATCAAAAATACGTTGCCTGTAACGCTGACGAAGGCGACCCAGGTGCGTTTATGGACCGTTCCGTTTTGGAAGGTGACCCCCACTGCTTGATCGAAGCAATGGCCATTGCCGGTTATGCCATCGGTGCCTCGATGGGTTACGTGTATGTTCGTGCCGAATACCCGATCGCCGTTCGCCGTTTGCAAATTGCCATTGACGCGGCTCGAGAAGCCGGTTTGCTTGGCAAAGACATCTTTGGTAGCGGTTTTGATTTCGATATGGAAATCCGCCTCGGTGCCGGCGCCTTTGTGTGCGGCGAAGAGACCGCGTTGATGACCTCTATTGAAGGTAACCGTGGTGAACCCCGTCCCCGTCCTCCTTATCCGGCTGTGAAAGGTTTGTATGGCAAACCCACTGTGGAAAACAACGTGGAAACCTTTGCCAACATTCCCCAAATCATCCTTAAAGGCGCCGACTGGTTTGCTTCGATGGGCACCGAAAAATCCAAAGGCACGAAAGTGTTCGCTTTGGGCGGCAAAATTGAGCATACCGGTTTGGTAGAAATCCCGATGGGCACCACTTTGCGCGAGATCATTGAAGAAATCGGTGGCGGTATCCCGAACGGCAAAAAGTTCAAAGCCGCACAAACCGGTGGCCCTTCCGGCGGTTGTATCCCTGCCGATTTGATCGATACGCCCGTTGATTACGACAACTTGATCGCCATCGGTTGTATGATGGGTTCCGGTGGTCTTATCGTAATGGATGAAGACACCTGTATGGTGGATATGGCCAAATTCTTCCTCGAATTTACCGTTGAAGAATCTTGCGGCAAGTGCACTCCCTGCCGTGTTGGTACCAAACGTTTGCTTGAAAAGCTCGAAAAGATCACCCAAGGTAAAGGCACATTGGAAGATGTGGATGAACTTGAGCAACTTTGCTACTACATCAAGGAAAACTCCTTGTGCGGCTTGGGTCAAACCGCTCCCAACCCCGTTCTCTCCACACTTAAGTTCTTCCGCGATGAATATGTGGCACACGTGGTTGACAAGAAATGTCCTGCCGGTGTATGTAAGGATTTGTTGAACTATACGATCGATATGGAAAAATGTATTGGTTGCGGTATGTGCGCGAAAGCTTGTCCTGCCACTGCTATCAGCCGTACCGATTACATTGCTCCCGGTCACAAGTTGGCCTCCTTTGCTATCGATCCCAATAAGTGCGTCAAGTGCGGCGCCTGCGTGGGCACTTGCAAATTTAAGGCCATCAGCAAACAATAAGAAAGGAGTGTGGCTATAATGGATATGGTTAATGTTAAAGTTAACGGCATTGCCGTTAGTGTTCCCAAGGGTTCCACCATTTTGGAGGCCGCCCGTGCCGCCGGCGTGGAGATCCCCACCTTGTGCTTCCTGAAAGACATCAACGAAATCGGCGCTTGCCGTATTTGTGTTGTTGAAGCCACCGGCGCTCGCGGTTTGGTTACTGCTTGCGTATACCCCGTAGCCGAGGGTATGGAAATTCAAACCAACACCGCCCGTGTGCAAAAAGCACGCAAGACCACGTTGGAACTCATTCTTTCTACTCACGAGAAAAAATGCTTGTCCTGCGTCCGCTCCGGTGATTGCGAATTGCAAAAAATGTGCAAAGACTACGGCGTGGAAGATGCCGGTACGTACGACGGTTTCCGCCCCACGTATGCCCTTGACGAATCGGTTCCTCACTTGGTTCGTGACAACAACAAATGTATCCTCTGCCGTCGTTGTGTGGCCGCTTGCCAACAACAATTCGTATCGGTTATCGGCGCGAACGACCGCGGTATTGATACTCACATTGCTTGCGCGTTTGAAAAACCTCTTGCTGACGTTCCTTGCGTTTCCTGCGGTCAGTGTGTCGTGGCTTGCCCCACCGGCGCTCTTATCGACAACGATAGCACGGCCGATGTATGGGCCGCTCTTGCTGATCCCACGAAACACGTAATCGTGACTACCGCTCCCTCTATCCGTGCTACCCTCGGCGAATGCTTTGGCATGCCGATCGGTACCAACGTAGAAGGCAAAATGGTTGCCGCTCTTCGTCGCTTGGGCTTTGAAAAGGTGTTTGACACTAACTTCGGTGCTGACCTCACCATTTTGGAAGAGGCGCACGAATTTGTTGAACGCGTGCAGAACAAGGGTGTTCTCCCTATGATCACATCTTGCTCTCCCGGGTGGGTGAAATTTGCTGAGTACTACTATCCGGATCAACTGGATCACCTATCCACTTGCAAATCTCCCCAACAAATGACCGGCGCGGTTCTCAAAACCTACTATGCGAAGAAGATGGGCATCGATGCCAAAGACATCATCAACGTGTCGGTGATGCCCTGTACCGCTAAGAAATTTGAAATCAACCGTGACGACCAAAACGCCGCCGGCGTGCCTGATGTTGACATTGTTATCACCACGCGTGAACTTGGCCGTATGATTGATCGCGCCGGCATCCTCTTCACGTCGCTTCCGGACGAAGAATTCGACGCGCCTCTCGGTGATGACACCGGCGCGGCCGATATCTTCGGCACTACCGGTGGTGTTATGGAAGCTGCTTTGCGTACCGCCAACGTTTGGTTGACCGGAAAAGACAACAAGGACGTTGACTTTGTGGAAGTCCGCGGTATGGATGGCCTTAAAGAAGCCACCTACAACATTGCCGGTATGGAAGTGAAAGTGGCGGTTGCCAGCGGTATCGCCAGCGCCAACTACGTGATGGATACTATCAAGAGCGGCAATGCTCCTTGGCATTTTGTTGAGATCATGTGCTGCCCCGGCGGTTGCATCAACGGCGGCGGTCAACCCATTCAACCCGCTTCCGTGCGCAACTTTACTGATTTGAAAGCGTTGCGCGCAAAAGCACTTTATGATCAAGACGCTTCGATGGCACTTCGCAAGTCCCACGATTCGCCCGTTGTGAAGAAGTTGTACGAAGAATTCTTTGACGACGGTATCGGCGGACACAAAGCGCATCACTGCTTGCACACCACTTACGTGGCTCGCAAAAAGTTCCAATAAGAACGAACAACGAAGCCCCTATCAAAGGATAGGGGCTTCGTTTTATCCTTTTACCGAACCGCCGGTTACACCTTCCACGTAATATTTTTGCATACACAAAAACAAAACAGTGACAGGAATAGCAACCAACACGGCACCGGCACAAAAACGCGTAAAATACTGATACAGGTTTTCACGGCTTAGCATTTGATACAGGCCCAATGCAATGGTATAATTTTCGTAATTATCTTTCATAATAACGCTTACAAAAATGAAATCCGCCCAAGGCGCAATAAAAGAAGTAAGCGCGGTATACGCTACAATTGGCTTGGATAACGGCAAGGTGATCTTCCAAAAAATTTGGTTGCGCGTAGCACCGTCAATGGTTGCTGCCTCGTCCAAAGCTTTGGGAATGGTATCAAAAAAGCCTTTGGCGATAAAGTATCCCAAACAAGATGCCGAGGAGTACACCAAAATCAGTGCCGCTAACGATTGGTCCAACCCTACTAATTTTAACAAGTGATACACGGCAATCATTGACATAAACCCCGGAAACATTCCCATGATCAACCCAATATTCATCAGTCGTTTTCTAGACGGAAATCGCAGACGGCTAAAACAATAACTGATCATCAAAATAGCAATGGTGCTGATAATACAAGTACAAATAGCAACTAACAACGTATTGCCAAACCACCGAGGGTAATTAAACAAGCCTGTATCCGTAAAAAGTTTCCGATAATTATCCAGCGTGTAAGCTTTTGGCAACAAATACGTGGTGTAGGCACCGGGTTCTTCGCGCAGCGAAAGAATAACCAGATACACAATCGGCAATATCCACAACAGCGCCAGTATCGACAGCAACGCATATACAAGCACGTTGGAAAGGCGTTTTTGCGTTTGATAGCTTTTCATCACTGAAACTCCTCCTCTTTTTGCGCGGCCGACGAGGAATTGTAAATGATCAAAGAAAATACGGCGGTGATGATAAAGACAATTACACCGATGACACCGGCCAAATTATAATTTTGTTCTTCTACCGTTTGTTTGTATAACCACGTAACGAGAAGATCGGTTTTTCCCGCTTTGAAATACTCAAGTGTAAGAGGGCCGCCCCGTGTCAACAAATAAATAACATTAAAATTGTTGATATTGTTCACAAATTGCGTGATCAGATACGGTGTTGTCACGAACAACATATACGGCAACGTAATTTTGAAAAACGCTTTCACGGGCCCTGCCCCATCAATTTTTGCGCTTTCGTACATATCGTTTGGAATGTTGAGCAGTATTCCCGTTGTTATGAGCATACTGTATGGAATGCCCACCCACATGTTCACCGCAATAACCGTGATTTTGGCGATAGTACCGTTTGTTAAAAACGGAATGGATTCTTGTATCCACCCCAATTCTTTAAGCAAAATGTTTAAAGCTCCTTCATCTGCCAACAACTGCGACATCAACATTAAACTAACAAATTGCGGTATGGCTATCGTGATGATAAAAACTGTACGCCAAAACTTTTTAAAACGGATCCCCTTTTTGTTGATGAGTAACGCCAAGATCATACCAAACAAATAGTTGGTAAAAGTGGCAAACAAAGCCCACATTAACGTCCATACAAGCAACCGGGAAAACGTGTATCCCAACTGATCGTTACCGCCAAACATGGCGGCAAAATTATCAACACCTACCCAAGTAAATAAGTTCCCCGGTGGTTGATGTGCTTTGTCAAAATTGGTAAACGCAATCAACACCATAAACACAAGCGGTAATACCGTAAATAACGTTACAAGTAAAATCGGTGTCGTTAGCAAGGTGATATGATACCGTTTATCCAGCAAACTGTGCAATTCTTCGCGGAAAGTGGGTAGTGTTTTTCCTGCTGACTGCAAGCATTGTGTGCGGTAAGCGCTGCGCACGTTTAAGAAGTATAAAACGGCAAACACCAACGTTATCACCAGCGTTAAGACACCAAACAACAAAATTTGCATGGAGTTATCGCCTGCGGTGTAAACGTATATCCCTTGCGTTTCGTCAAAGACCTTTTCTTGCATAACCGTACCAAGGGTATTGAGTTTCAGAAGATATCCGATACCGAAAAACAGCATATACAAAAGGTAGGCTATTTCACAAGCAAAAAACAATACACCCTTTCCAATTTGTCCGCGCATAACATTGCCAAAGCCAAGCACCAAAAAGGAAACGCGTGTTTGCCAATCTCCGTGCAAAAATGCTGCCACGATTTCTTTAATTGCGCCATGAATATCCTTAGCAATTCCAAGGATCCCTCGACCAATACTTTTAAAGAATTCACCGGCAGTCTTAGGAAAGGTAATAATACCACGCTTTACGCCGATGATTGCCTTTCGCAAAGGATGTACTTGTGTAAAGTCTGAATATTCCATACTGCCCCACCTATCAAACAACCGGTGTGCCGGAACATCGGCACACCGGTCTTTGTTACGCCGCCATTTGCGACACCATCGTATCCAAATATTCTTTCACCGTTTTACTGTAATCTTTGGTTTCCATGGCAGTACCAAAGGCTTCCAACGGTTTCCAAAAACTGTTTAGTACGTTTGCTTGGCTTACGCCGTATTCGTTTTGCATCGCCAATGCCGCCAACGCTACATTGGCTTTCACTTTTTCGTTTTTAGACGCTTCTTTGTTGGAAGGACCCATTGCACGCGTTTCAAAGCGTATCAATTGGTTTTTCTCATTGGTTAAAAAACGCGCCAATTTCATCGCTTCTTTCGGGTGCTTGGTACCGGAATTTACCCCCATCAACTTATATCCCGCAAAACTTTTCATTTGTACTTGTTCGCCGTTAAGCGTAAAAGTCGGGAGTTTGGTTGCCGCGTACCCATCCCCTAATTTGGCTTTAATGGCATCGGCGTTCCACGTGCCGGAAACACCGGCCGCAATGGTGTCGCCGATACCGCCCGTAAGCACCGCATCTTCGCCCGTTATAAAGGCCGAATGTGCGCAAAACGATTTGATTGCTTCGCCAACCGCAATACCTTTCTCGTCGTTAAAATCACACGTTTGTTTGCCGTCTTGGATGCCGACTTTTCCGCCCGCGCCTAAGAAAAACGAAGCCAAATACCAACCGTTAGAAGCATCCATCAAAACCTTTTTATCTTTTGCGGCAGCGGCATTCATCAACCCGTCCAATGTTTTTACATCGTTTTCATTCAAAATGCGTTTATCATAGTACAAAAAATAACCATTATCTGCCGTCATTGGGTAGGCATACAACTTGTTATCAAGTTTGGCGCTTTGGACAGAACCTTCACTATTTTCCGCTTCAATTTGCTCTTTTTCCAGGGTAATTTCATACAAGGCCCCTGCGTTCACCAGATCGCGCAATTGGTCGTCCGGAAAAGCAAAGACATCGGCAGCGGCATCAGGATCTTCCAAAATTTTGGTTTGAGTATCCTTTTCCCCTACTACACCGAATGTGATCTTGTATTCCACATCGGTGTTATTTTCTTTTTTGAATTCTTCCACCATTTTTTTGAGCATTTCTTGATCTTCTTGTGCGCCCCATACTTTCAATTCGACAACATCTTTCTTACCGACTTCACCGTCGTCTTTATCGCGATTACAAGCAGTAAATGAAAACAGGAAAAGCACTGCCGTTAAAAGCGTGAGTATTCGATTGCGTAATTTCATTGTGTCATTCCCCCTTAAAGATTCACTCATAGTATGACGAACATTTCTTCTCTTTATACAAACTCTTGCAAATTCCAAATGTCACGTGCGTATTCGCGTATTGTTCTGTCGCTGGAAAAATAACCTGCGGCGGCAATGTTTTTAAGGCTCTTTCGTGCAAATTCTTCCGTGTTGCGATAATCGCTGTTCGCGCGCAACCGCGTTTCACAATATGAAGAAAAATCGTGAAATAAGAAATAGTGGTCGGCACGATGCCACGAAGCTCCTTGCGTAAGCGAGGTGTACAATTCGCGGAACATACCGCTTCCGTTATCCGAAAAAGTACCATCGATCAGCGTGTTAACAACACGGCACAAGCGTTTATCCCGTTCCAAATACTCGCAGGGATCATAAGACTGTTGTGTTTGTAACGCGCGGATTTCTTCCACACGGGCCCCGAAAATATAGTTATTTTCCTCTCCTGCTTGCTCCACGATTTCAATATTGGCGCCATCGTACGTTCCGAGTGTTACGGCACCGTTGAGCATAAATTTCATATTTCCCGTTCCCGACGCTTCGGTGCCTGCAGTGGAAATTTGCTCGGAGATATCGGTGGCGGGAATAATTTTTTGTGCATACGATACGTCATAGCTGCTGACAAATAACACTTGCATTTTGTCACGAACCTGTGTATCGTCGTTAATCAACCGCGCAATTTCGTGAATAAATTTGATGATGCCTTTGGCACGGAAATACCCCGGTGCGGCTTTGGCACCAAAGACATACGCCGTTGGCGTAAACTCGCGAATGCTTCCTTCTTTGATACCAAAATAGGTGTCTAAAATGGAAAACGCATTCAAAAGTTGACGCTTATATTCGTGCAAACGTTTCACTTGAGAGTCAACAATAAAATCGGTATTGAGAATCATTCCGTCACGTTTTTGAAGATACGCAGCTAATTGTTGCTTCTTTATGCGTTTTATTTCTCGTAAATCTTGTAAGAACTGAGAATCATCCGCATACGTACTCAATTCGTTCAGGTGAGTCAATTCCGTCATCCAACGGTTACCGATGGTTTCGGTTATTTTTTGCGCCATTTCGGGATTGGCCAACGCAAGCCACCGACGTTGCGTTATACCGTTTGTCTTGTTGTTAAAGCGATTGGGATACAGGCGATACCAATCCGACAAAACGCTGGTTTTTAACAAATCGGTGTGTATTTTGGCTACACCGTTTACCGAGTGTGTAAGGAAAACCGCCAACCGTGCCATATGAATAACACCGTTATCGATGATGCGAAAGGCAGAAATATCTTCCATTCCTTGACCTGAAAGTTCGCGTTGTAACACTTTATCAATTCGCACGATATACCGATACAATTGCGGGAGAACGGTTCGAAAAGTTGCTATCCCCCACGTTTCGAGTGCTTCCGGCATAAGGGTATGATTGGTATAAGCAAATGCCTTTCGCGTGACAGAAAGTGCCGTGTCAAAAGGCAATCCTTCTTCCTCAACCAGCAAGCGAACACACTCCGGAATGGAAACAACGGGATGTGTGTCATTGAGTTGAAATTGAAAAGCCTCGTGTAACTGCGTAAAATCTTGTCCGTTTTGTGCCCTGTACTTTCGAAACACATCTTGTAACGAGGCGCTGGAGAAGAAATATTGCTGTTTTAATCGCAACTTCTTTCCTTTATCTCCGTCATCGTTCGGATACAAAATCGAGGAGATGGTTTCCGCCTCGGTTCTCTCGCCAACAGCTTTGCCGTATTTTTGCTCATTGAATAATTCATAATCAAAGCCGTCTATCGGCTCGGCCTGCCATAAGCGGAGCGTGTTGACCGTTTTTTTACCGTAACCGATGATTGGCATATCGTACGGAACAGCCCGTACCTTTTGCTTCCCGAAAACGACGATTACGCTTTCTTCTTCCATACGAACCGACCACGGATCACCGAACGCGGTCCAATTGTCTTCTTTTTCTTTTTGAAATCCGTTTTCAAAATACTGTTCAAAAAAGCCATATCGATACCGTATTCCGTACCCGTCAAGCGGTATTCCGTGCGTGGCCGCCGAATCCAAAAAGCATGCCGCCAAACGTCCAAGGCCGCCGTTCCCCAACGCGCAATCGGAAATTTCTTCAAAAACATCGGCGGATAGTCCGTTCTTCTCAAGCAAGGCTTTGGTTTCCTCCAAAAGTCCCATATTGAGTAGATTGGATTCCACCACTCGCCCCATTAAAAATTCCGCAGAAAAATATCCGATCCGCTTTTCGGGAACAGACGATTGTTTCCATTGTGCGTAAATTTCCTGTAACGCCGCGCGAGAAATGGCATTATAGAGTTGTGTCGACGTGGCCTTTTCGATATCGGTATGATAATCTACATCAAGTAAATCGCAAACGCGTGCTTCAAAAGGAATATCCATATTACTTCCTCCTAACACCTTCAGTTTTTCCTTCTTTTTTGTGGCTATACATAAAAAAGACAGATGCCATTGGCATCTGTCTTTTTTAAAAATATGTTACATTACGAAACCACCATTCACACCAATTACTTGTCCGGTAATGTAATCGGCTTTATCGGAGGCTAAAAACAACAACGTATTGGCCACATCTTCAGCCGTTCCCACTCTGCCCAGCGGTGTTTCTTCGCAAAGCGCAAGACGTGTTTGTTCATCAAAATCTGCACACATATCGGTGTCAATTACACCCGGCGCCACACAATTTACGCGGATGCCCGATGGCCCCAGTTCTTTTGCTAACGCCTTCGAAAAACCAATAAGACCTGCTTTCGCGGCAGAATAAGCCACCTCACAAGAGGCACCTGTAAGGCCCCACATAGACGATACCGTTAAGATGACTCCGCCTTGCTGCCTCACCATAGATGGAATGGCCGCTTTAGAACAATAATACACGCCGTCCATATGCACACCCATCAATTTGCGCCACGTATCAGTGTCGGTATCGGTAAGCAGTCCCTGATGCGCAATCCCCGCATTGTGAATCAACACGTCCAGTTTCCCAAAACGGGCAAACACCTGTTGCATCATCGCTGCGACTTGCAATTCGTCAGACACGTCCGCACATACGGCAAAGGCATCGCCACCCGTGGATGTTAATTCTGCTACAAGGTCGTTTGCCAGTTTTTCGTTTGAACAGTAGTTGATTGCCACACGATAGCCGTTCTTGGCAAACAAGCGCGCCGTCGCCGCACCGATTCCACGGGAAGCGCCGGTTATAAGCACTGTGTTCATCTTACAGCTCCATTTCAATCTTTTTGCCTGAAGCGTTGAAAGGACGGTACGTAACACCGGTCATATCAAACATACGCTTGGACGCAATGGTGGAATCCGTGTTGGCATATTTATCGTCTAAGTAAATTACCTCTTTAATCCCAGACTGAATGATGGCTTTCGCACATTCGTTACACGGGAACAAGGTGGTATATACCTTAGCACCGTCAAGTCCTGTACGGCCATGATTGAGAATGGCATTGAGTTCCGCGTGGCATACAAACAAGTATTTCGTGTTAAGCGGATCGCCCTCACGGTCCCACGGCATATCGTCGTCTTTACAGCCGATGGGCATCCCATTGTACCCCATCGACAAAATCTTGTTATCCTGACCCACGATACAAGCGCCTACCTGTGTGCCGGGGTCTTTACTGCGTTGTGCGGAAAGCAATGCAATTCCCATAAAATATTCATCCCAAGAAAGATAACCTTCGCGTTTCATATTACATCCTCCTCAACAGTATTTAATAAGTTGGGCAATGCCTTGGCATATAACCGAAAAGCGGTTGGCAAGGCATAATGGGGTAACGATTCTTTATCCACCCATACACAATCATCGGGCGGTGAAAATGGCTCGGTAATACATACAAAACCATTTAACAACCATTCAATATGTGAGAAAACGTGCTTTCCTTTCGGGGCGGCTTTTTGGGAAAGTAACCGCGCGCCCCAATCCCAAAACAATTGTTTAAGATCACATTCCCCCGTTGGGACGTTCGGCAATTCCCACATACCACCCAACAAGCCTTTTGGTGGGCGGCGATGCAACAATACACACGGTGTGTCTTCGTTGGTGACAATGGTTAAGACTGTGTGTTTTTCTGTTTTTTTCGCCTTTGGCAATGCACGCGTCGGTAATTGCGCGGCACGTTCGGTACCGCCAACGGCACAACACGAACGAACGGGACACTTATCACAGTGCGGCATGGTGTTGGGCAAACAAATCGTTTCACCCAGTTCCATAATTCCTTGATTAAACGCGCTCGGTTCATCATCGGGCACCAACTCCGAAACAACCGCTGAAAGTTTTTTGCGAACCGAGGGTTTCATCACGTCGCCCTCTTCGTCCAACACGCGCGCCATCACACGCAAAACGTTGCCGTCCACCGCGGCAACAGGCTTAGAAAAAGCAATGGAGGCAATGGCCCCCGCCGTATATTCGCCAACACCCGCAAGCGTTAGTAAATCTTCATACCGATCGGGAAGTTTGCCGCCGAAATCCGTCATTACTTGTCGCGCCGCCTTTTGCAAGTTGCGAACCCGACTGTAGTAACCAAGACCCTCCCATAGTTTCAACAGCAGATCCTCTTCTGCCTCGGCCAAATCGCGAACGGTAGGCAGTGCTTCCATAAAACGCTCAAAATACGGCAATGCCGCTTCGATGCGCGTTTGTTGCAACATAATTTCCGATACCCACACCCGATAAGGTGAGGGATCACTTCGCCACGGAAAATCCCGTTCGTTTTCCTTGTACCACGCTACCAACGGGCGTGTGAAAAAATCTTTCGTAATCACGTTTTTAGCCATTGTTCCCACACCTCGGGGCAATATCCCGTTGTTGCCAACTTACCGTTGCGGACAATGGGGGTACGTAACGCTTTGGGATTTTCAAGCAATTTCTCCTCTTTGTCCGCCTCGTATGCCAAATATCGAATCAGCGAAGCCGCTTCGCTCTTCGGATCAACAACCGCATCCAAACCGCCCAGCGCTTGACAAACACTACGCAATTCGCCACGGCTGATGCCGAATTTATCCACTTGGATGCATTGCACCTTCACGCGGCGCTCTTTGAAAAAACGCTCGGCCTTTTTGGTGTCAAAACATTTCGCTTTTCCGAATATTTGTATGGTACTCATTCGCGGCTAAACTCCCTCAATTCCAATCCTTTGTTATGATCCAGCGCCCATTGAATATTCCAACTGCTGGTAAACAACAAAAGCGGATTTCCTTTTAAGTCTTGTACGCATTTGGTGTCAGATGTAATGTCCAACGCCTTTACATCAATATCGTCCCCTACCACCCAACGAATGTACTGATAGGGCAACCCTTCCATAATCACATCGACACCGTATTCGTTCTTCAACCGATATTCAAGCACATCGAACTGCAGCGTTCCTACCACACCGACAATTACTTCTTCCATACCGCCGCCGGGCTCTTGGAAAATCTGAATGGCACCTTCTTTGGCAATTTGCGACGTCCCTTTCACAAATTGCTTGCGTTTCATCGTGTCTTTTTGGCGTACCAAACGAAAATGTTCCGGTGCAAAGGTGGGGATTCCCTCAAACGAAAACTTTTTCGCCGCGCCGCACACGGTATCGCCGATAGAGAAAATGCCGGGATCAAATACACCGATGATGTCGCCGGCATAGGCTTCCTCCACAATTTCCCGTTCCTGTGCCATCATCTGTTGCGGTTGCGAAAGTTTCATTTTACGTTCGCCCTGCACGTGATACACCTCTTGCCCTTTTTCAAAACGGCCGGAACAGATACGCATAAAAGCAATACGGTCACGATGGGCTTTGTTCATATTGGCTTGAATTTTGAATACAAACGCAGAAAAATCGTCTGCCATCGGATCCACTTCTCCGGTAGAAGAACGGCGCGCCAAAGGCGGCGTTGTCATTTGCAAAAAGTTTTCAAGAAAGGGTTCTACACCGAAGTTGGTAAGCGCAGACCCGAAAAACACAGGTGAAAGTTTGCCGTGGCGAACCAGTTCCAAATCAAAATCGCCGCCGGCACCATCTAACAATTCACGGTCATCCATCAAGGTTTGATACAAAGAATCGCCGAGGATTCCCTGCAAGGAAGGGTCGTCAATGTGGGTGGCAACGCCGTCCGCCGCATGGCCTACACCGTTATATTGGAAGGAAAGTACACGCTCTTTATCGCGTTCATAAACACCCTTAAACTCTTTTCCCGAACCGATGGGCCAGTTCACGGGATAGGTGCGGATACCAAGCACATTTTCGATATCCTCCATCAACTCGTACGGATCACGCGCTTCCCGGTCCATCTTGTTGATGAACGTAAACACCGGGATATCGCGCATCATACAAACTTTAAAGAGTTTAATGGTTTGCTTTTCCACACCTTTGGAAGCGTCAATCACCATAACCGCGGAATCGGCCGCCATTAACGTGCGGTACGTATCTTCCGAGAAATCTTGGTGACCGGGGGTATCTAAGATGTTGATACAAAAATCGTTATACTCAAACTGCAATACCGAAGAGGTAACCGATATACCGCGTTGCTTTTCGATCTCCATCCAGTCGGATACCGCATGTTTCATCGACTTTTTGCCTTTGACCATACCGGCCGAAGCAATGGCCCCTCCGTACAGCAAAAACTTTTCCGTCAACGTTGTTTTACCGGCGTCGGGGTGCGAAATGATTGCAAACGTCCGCCGTCTTTTAATTTCATTTTCAAACTTTGCCACGTTCGTTCCTCCGAAATCAACACATTCCTAATTATTGTATATGGTTTTCATAAATTTATCAAGTGTTTTTGCGAATCGCATCCAATAAGTATTCCCGTTCGTTGGGGAGTACACCGTCTATTACTTGTTCAAGCAGCCAAGCAAGCCATTCCCCTATTTGCTTGCCCGCAGGGATACCAATCGCCAAAAGGTCGTGGCCGTTTACGGCAAGATCCTTCAGAGAAAAACACGCTTGTTCTTTCATTACTTGTTCAAGCAACGCGGAAATTTCTGACAAATCCGCAAGGCGCGACTCAATAATAGATTCGGTCTGCGCCCGGCAATCCCCTTCTTTTACCCACAACAATTCACGAAAACACACTTCTCCCAAACGGTTTAACCACCGCTTCACACACGAGGCAGTTTTATCCAGCACAACGTCGTGATACCGAATCAACGTTAGCACACGCCGTGTGGTTTGTCGATCGTAGTGCAACCGCTCCAAAATACACGCTGCCATTTCTTCACTGACAGCAGCATGGGAATAGAAATGGCCACACCCGTTTTCATCGATTGAAAAAGTACGCGGTTTCCCAATGTCGTGAAGCAACAATGCCAATCGCACTGTTAGTTTGGGTTCCGTACTCCCGACGGCGACAATGCTATGTTCGTAAACATCTTTATCGTGATACGGGTTGTGCTGCTGAAAACCAACCGCTTCTTTCAGCTCCGGAATAACAATGCCGATAACCGATGAAAATTCTTTCAAGACAGATACGGCATTTTTTCCGAGCAACAGGCGATTCAGTTCTTCGCGAATACGTTCTGCCGCTACAAACGTAAGACCTTGCGCTTCTTTTACAAGAGCATACGCGGTTTTGCTTTCAATGCTAAAACCAAGACAAGAGGCAAATCGCAAGCAACGCAAAATACGCAACGCATCCTCATGAAAACGCTCCGTTGCCATCCCTACACAACGCAAGACTTTTGCCTGTATATCCCGTTGCCCGTCAAAAAGGTCAATCACCCCTTCGTCGGGATGGTATGCCATGGCATTGACAGTGAAATCGCGTCGCGCAAGATCTTCGCGCAACGAGGAAACAAAATGAACGGCATCGGGATGCCGTGAATCACTGTAAGCGGTTTCCGTGCGGTAAGTGGTAATTTCCAAAGGATGCCCGTCTATCAACAAGGTGACTGTTCCGTGTTGTAAACCGGTAGGAATACACGGCACATCGGCAAACACATTCATCACCGTCTTCGGTGTTGCGTTGGTACAAAGATCCCAATCTGTCGGTTGAAAACCGAGGAGACTATCGCGAACACAACCGCCCACGGCATAACACTCAAGCCCACTTTGATTAAATCGCCGTATCACATTTTCAACAAACAACGGCAGTTGCATCGCCATCACCTCACACCTTTTTATCATACCACGGAAGAAATTGACTGTAAAGAAGATTTGTTACGGGAAAGCAATTGACAACACCTCTTCATATGGTGTATTATAAAGTTTAGTAGTGTATTTTAAAGGATGTGTCTGTTTTATGTCGGCGCATATAGCAAAAAGGGCAAAACGTACCAACCCGTTTTGGCGGTTTGTGGGGCGTTTTTTTGCGTGGCTCGGCACAACACTCGGCGTGGTCCTTTTTTTGCTTCTCGGCGCTGTGTATCTGATCTGCAAGGGTCCTTCTCCCACCGCGCGAAATGTGTTTACCATCACGATGGAGGAAACCAGCGCTCTTAAATTTGTGCCGCGCATTTTTCTATCGTCTGATGAAGTGGACGCTATTCTCAACTCCAATATCGTGTTCGAAGCCGACACCAACACCGATGTGAATATCCCTTTTGAGGACCGCAACGAAACCATTCCGAAAGACACTATTGAAGTGATTGACATTGCCGGCTCTAACTATGCAGGCAAATTGATGATCGTTCACGATCCGTCGCGCATCTCTTTGGCCACTCTTCCTTCTTTCAGTAGCGGCCGCTACGGCTACACGCTTGTTCGTTTTGCACAAGAACACAATGCCGTAGCCGCCATCAACAGCGGTGGGTTTGAAGACGAAAACGGCTCAGGAACGGGCGGAATGCCTATCGGTATCGTTATAAAAGACGGTCAGTTGGTATTTGGTTCTCCCCAAACAAGCGGCTCTATCATCGGATTTGATACCAACAATCACCTCGTTGTCGGCAAAATGACGGCGGCAGAGTGTCTGCAAAGAAATGTCCGCGATGCTGTCAGTTTCGGTCCTGCCCTTATTGTAAACGGCGAACCGATGGAAATCGTCGGTTCGGGCGGCGGCATCAACCCCCGTACGGTAATGGGGCAACGTGCCGACGGCGCCGTTTTGTTATTGGTAATCGACGGCAGACAAGCACACAGTTTGGGTGCCAATTATCGCGACTGTATTGAGGTAATGTTAAAATACGGTGCCGTCAATGCCGCCAATCTGGACGGCGGTTCTTCTACAGCTATGTACTATAACGGCGAAATCATCAACAGTTGTTCCGCATTAACCGGCCCTCGTTTAAGTCCGTCGGCTTTTATTGTGAAATGAGAGGTGGCACACTATGAACTTGCAAAAAGAACGCCCTCCTCTCTCAACCCACGGTATTCTTATTGAGGATGCCTTTGTGGAAATGCCTCATAGCAAACCACCCAAGCGCAAAAATGTCTTCAAACGAAACCGTTTTCGCCCATTTCTTGCGGTGTATGCCATTTTGTTATTTGTTCTTTCTGGCGGCGCCTTATTCGCATTTAACACCACCCTTGCCGATTACGAAGCCGCCACACCCAATGCCGCATTGAGGCAATACGAAGAATGGCTTCGTAACAAGGATTATCTTTCCATTTTCCAATCGGCACAATTTACCGAAACACCGCTAAATGACAAAGACAGTTATTTGCAGTATTTCGCCCGTGTGTATAATGGAACCCCAACTGCGATCACGTTTCGTGAGCGCGCTGTCAAAACGGAGGGCCAAAAACAATTTTCCGTGTATTTTGATAATACCCGTGTAGACATCCTTGATCTTGTTCCGTTAAAGGAACAAAACGGATGGCGAGTGGTACCACAACTTGTCTACCAAAATGATTATCTCGTTTATGCTGCCGCAGAAACACGGGTGACGGTTAACGGCCAAGATTTTTCCCTTCTGGGCATTACCCC
The DNA here is from genome assembly GCA_045603285.1 of Acutalibacteraceae bacterium. Lineage (GTDB taxonomy): Bacteria > Bacillota > Clostridia > Oscillospirales > Acutalibacteraceae > RGIG3009. The sequence goes on from JAZULW010000022.1 coordinate 17,300, forward strand.
TACGCCGGTGCAAGAAACGGTGTTTTGCGGTCTGAAAGATACCTCGTTGTACCCCACAGTAAATTGCTACACGCTCTCTGGTTTACTCAATCCGCCCATCATTGAAGGACTTACCCTTAGCGGTGAAACCTGTACCGTGACACACGATGCGGCAAATCCGCAACAAATTTACGTGCTGGTCGCTTGTTCGGAAGAGACACGGATACAGCAAGAGGAATTGGCCAAAACCGCTGCTTTTACCTACGCCAAATTTGTTACACGCGATGCATCTCTGAACGAATTGTTGCCCTTTATTTACAAAGAATCTTCCTTGTATGATACCATGCGTCGATTTGGAAACGATTGGTTTTCTTCACACGAGTCTTACAAATTCACGGATGAAGAGTTACAAAATCCCATTCGCTATACCAACCGCGACTTTACGTATGAAGTGAAATTTCAACCTTATTACATCAAAGGCGGTCGTACTCACAAAGGCGAACTCGTACATAACCGACTGACCTTTTTGAAATTCGGTGACGACTGGAAACTGATTTCGCTGACACCTGTCGCGGATAATAGCGACTCCACCACCGCTTCAACCAATGCCAACAACGCCACAACAACCGCAACCACTACCTAACGGAGGTTATTTATGAAACGAAACGAAATTGCTGCCATCTATGCCGATGCCGCCACACTCACCGAGCAAACATTGACTGTGTGCGGTTGGGTCCGTACGATGCGCCAATCCAAATCACTCGCTTTTATTGAACTTAACGATGGTAGCTGCCACCGCAACTTGCAAATCATCGTTGAAGAATCGAAAGTGACCAACTTTGACGAAATCTGCCATCAAAACGTCGGTGCCGCTTTGTGCATCGAGGGCAACTTGATTCTTACCCCCGAGGCGAAACAACCCTGCGAGTTGCATGCCACATCCGTATACGTGGAAGGCTCTTCCACCGCCGATTATCCGTTGCAAAAGAGACGTCACTCGATGGAATTTTTGCGCACCATTGCGCACTTGCGCCCCCGCACAAACACGTTTAGCGCGGTATTCCGCGTGCGTTCGGTTGCAGCCTATGCCATTCATCGTTTCTTCCAAGAACGCGGCTTTGTCTATGCACACACCCCCCTTATCACTTCCAGCGACTGTGAAGGTGCGGGTGAAATGTTCCACGTTACCTCGTTGGATTTGAATGACCTTCCCAAAACCGAGGACGGTGCGGTAGACTATTCGCAAGACTTTTTCGGCAAACACACCTCGCTGACGGTATCGGGACAGTTGGCAGGCGAATGTATGGCCATGGCATTTGGCAAAATTTATACCTTCGGCCCCACCTTCCGAGCGGAACGTTCTTACACGGCACGTCACGCGGCAGAATTTTGGATGATCGAACCAGAATTTGCGTTTGCCGATCTTCAAGATAATATGGATCTTGCGCAAGATATGATCGTATACGTTGTGTCGTATTTGTTGGAGCATTGTCCCGATGAGATGCAATTCTTTAACAATTTCTTTGATAAAAACCTGCTTGAACGCTTAAACGCGTTGGTCAATGCCGATTTCAAACACATCACCTATACTGAAGCCATTGAGATTTTGGAACAACACAAAGACAAGTTTGAGTATCCGGTGTTTTGGGGATGCGACCTTCAAACCGAGCACGAACGTTATCTTACGGAAGAAGTATTCAAAATGCCCGTGTTTGTAACCGACTACCCCAAGGAGATCAAAGCGTTCTATATGCGTTTAAACGACGATGGTAAAACCGTTGCCGCCATGGACCTCTTGGTTCCCGGTGTCGGTGAGATCATCGGCGGTAGCCAACGTGAGGAACGTTTGGAACTCTTGGAAGAGCGTATGGCCGAACTCGACCTAAACAAAGACGACTACTGGTGGTATTTGGATCTTCGCCGTTACGGCGGTGCCACCCACTCCGGTTTCGGATTGGGGTTTGAACGTCTTATTTTGTACGTTACCGGCATGGCCAACATCCGTGACGTTCTCCCCTTCCCGCGCACCACGGGTTCTGCCGATTTCTAATTTTTTGTATTTTTGCACCCCCGTTATTGTATTTAACGGGGGTGTTTTTGTATATGTTTCCGTTTTTATGATATTTTTTGCAAGATTTGTAAATTTAACTTGCAAAAAGCAGAACCTTGTATTACAATAATGAGGATCAATGGAGAGGAGTCGTATTTCTTGCCTACTTTACAAGAATTAACCAAAGAAGAACTGCAACAATTCGTGCAACAATGCGAAGCCGAATACAATGCCTACAAGGCAAAAAATTTGCAACTGGATATGTCTCGCGGAAAACCGGGTCCCGATCAATTGGACCTTACTTCCGCTTTGTTGGATACACCTATCGGTGCCGATTATTATGCCGAAAATGGTTTTGACACGCGCAATTACGGCCTTCTGGACGGTATTCCCGAGGCGCAAAAACTCTTTGCCGATTTGCTGGGGGTTCTTCCCGACAATATTTTGGTTGGCGGAAATTCCAGTTTAAATTTGATGTACGACTACATTTCTCAAGCCTACACCCATGGCATCGGCGGTAATGCGCCCTGGTGCAAGCAAGAAGAAGTGAAATTTTTATGTCCCGTTCCCGGTTATGACCGCCATTTTGCGATTACCGAGCGTTTTGGCATTACTATGATTCCCGTTTCTATGACCGAGAATGGTCCGGATATGGATGCGGTAGAATCACTGATAGCCGACCCTACTGTGAAGGGTATGTGGTGTGTTCCTATGTATTCCAACCCTGACGGCATCACCTATTCTGATGAAACGGTGCGCCGTTTGGCGAAAATGCACCCTGCCGCTGCCGATTTTCGCATTATGTGGGACAACGCATATTTTATCCATCATCTTTCCGATACACCCGACTCCTTGTTGAATTTGTATGACGAAGCAAAAAAACATCAAAATGAAGATATGGTCATTACGTTTGCTTCCACCTCAAAAATCACCTTCCCCGGCGCCGGTGTTGCCGTCTTGGCTGCCAGCCCTGCTAACCTCACCGAGATCAAAAATCGCTTGACCATTCAAACCATTGGTTACGACAAGGTGAATATGTTGCGTCACATTCGCTTCTTCAAAAATGCGGATGCGGTATACGAACATATGAAATTACACGCGGCCGTTTTGGGGCCAAAATTCCAACTGGTTCTCAATACATTGGAGAAACGTTTGGGTGCGCTTGGCATTGCCGCGTGGCACAAACCAAACGGCGGCTATTTCGTGAGTGTCAATTTGCTTGAAAGCTGTGCCACCGAAACCGTTCGTCTTCTGAAAGAGGCCGGTGTCGTGATTACTCCTGCCGGTGCCACCTACCCCTATCGTCATGACCCTCACGATTCCAATTTGCGGCTTGCGCCTTCTTATCCGCCGCTTGACGAATTGCGACTTGCCATTGATCTATTTTGCGTTTGCGCACAACTTGCTTGTGCCAAAAAATTGCTTGCACAATAAACCTGTACAAATCGCCGCAACATTTGCGGCGATTTGTTTTATTTTTGCCCCCTCTGCCATTGACTTTTCGAACATTTTCCACTATAATACCTATAATTGGTGTCATTTTTGAACATCAAATGTAAACAATGGAGGACAGACCGATGAAGCGAACACCCAAAATCACCTTTTTCATCGTGGCTCTGCTCATTCTTGCGTTGGCGTACACCTCGTTTTTCGGTGTATACACCAACTATGGTGACCGAGTAGACACGATATTCCGCGGCGCAAAAGACATTCGTACGGGTATTGACATCAGCGGCGGCATTGAGGTTACGTTTGCTCCCGAAGACAAAACGATCAACCCCACCGATGCACAGGTCGATGCAATGAAGGACGTTATTGTCCGCCGAATGATCGCCAACGGCATCACCGACTACGAAGCCTATACCGATACCGATAACGGTCAGGTTGTTATTCGTTTCCCTTGGAAAAAAGGCGAAACGAAATTTGATGCAGCTTCCGCCATTGAAGAGCTTGGCAAAACTGCATTGTTGGAGTTTTATATTGATACAGCCGAAAGCTCCGGTCTTCCCACCAAAAAACCCGAAAAGAAAGATTTGGTTTTGAATGGTAACGCGGTGGAATCGGCGCAAGCTGTCTTTGACGAAAACGGAAATCCTTTGGTTTCCCTCAAGCTGAAAGACAACGGCAAAACCGCCTTCTCCGATGCCACCAAAAAGCAATATGCTGCTAAAGGCACCATTTCCATTTGGTTAGATGACGAATGCATTTCCAACCCCAATGTTAACGCGCATATTGACAACGGCGAAGCCGTTATCGAGGGTAATTTTACCTATGAAGAGACGGTAGCTCTTTCCAATCTCATCAACTCCGGTGCGTTGCCGTTTAGCATTACCGCCAAAAATACCAATACGGTAACGGCCACATTGGGCGAGCGTTCGCTCCAAATTATGGTTCTGGCCGGCATTATTGCCTTTGTTATTGTCGCTATCTTTATGCTGGTGTACTATCGTTTACCTGGCTTTGTTGCCGTTCTTTCTTTGCTCGGCCAAGTTGCCGGCTCCATCGCGGTCGTTTCCGGTCTTTTCCCCTTCTTTAACAGTTTCACGTTGACCTTACCCGGTATTGCCGGTATTATTCTTTCCATCGGTATGGGCGTTGATGCAAACGTCATTACGGCAGAACGCATTAAAGAACAGATCCGTTCGGGCAAAACCATTGACACGGCCATTCATAACGGCTGTAAAGAATCGTTCTCTGCTATCTTTGACGGCAACATCACCGTTATCATCGTTTCCATTGTCTTGATGGGTGTGTTCGGTCCTGCGGACAGTTTCTTTGCTAAGATTCTGAAATGGATTCTCTTCATGTTCCCCGTTTCTACCAGCGGTGCCGTTTATTCGTTTGGCTTTACGCTGCTGGCCGGTATCATCTTCAACTTCATTATGGGTGTTACCTTCTCCCGCTTGATGCTGAAATCTCTTTCCCGCTTTAAATTCTTACGCAAGCCTTGGTTGTTGGGAGGTGACCGCAAATGAAAAACTTTGACTTCATTAAAAACCGCAAAATCTGTTTGATCATCTCTCTTGCCATTTTAACGGTCGGCCTTATTTTCAACCTCATTTTCGGCGTTGAACTTGATATTGCTTTCAAAGGCGGTACGCTTTTGAAATACAGTTATGATGGCACGGTTGACGAATCTGCCGTTTCGGAATTCATTGTTTCCAAAATTCCCGGAGCTGTGGTGGATATTACGGAAGACGGCGAAAATGGTTTCAATGTTATCACCGTTTCCCTAACCGATGAATTGGATTCCAAAACACAAACCACCTTCAAAGATACCCTCAGCAAACAATTCCCTGACAGCAAAATTGCCGAATTGTCCACCAACTCGTTGCAGCCATCCAACGGTCGTGCATTCTTCATCAAATGCTTGGTCGCCATTGCGTTGGCCTCGATCTTCTTGGTGATCTACGTTGGTTTTCGTTTCCGCCGTATCGGCGGTTTCTCTGCCGGCGTTATGGCACTGCTCGCCTTGTTGCATGATATCCTCATTGCCTATTTCACCTTTGTTGTCTTCCGCATCCCGCTTAATGACAACTTTGTCGCCGTAGTGCTCACCATCCTTGGTTATTCGTTGAACGATACCATCGTTATTTATGACCGTATCCGTGAAAACCGCAGAAAGATGGATAAAAAGTCCACCATTTCTGACGTGGTTAATCTCAGTTTGCACCAATCGTTGACCCGTAACATCATCACCAGTGTGTGCGTATTTATTGCCATTGCAACCGTTACGGTCATTGCGCTCATCACCTCGATGGAAGCCATTATTAGTTTTGCCCTCCCTATGACCGTCGGCGTGGTTGCAGGCTTCTATTCCTCTACCTATCTCTGCACGCCTATGTGGGCTTGGTGGATCGAAAAACGAGAAAGCAAACCCAAGAAAAAGAAATAACTCATCCAAAAAAAGGAGCGATTCTTTTTCTGATACC
>JAZULW010000023.1:0-8258 GCA_045603285.1 Acutalibacteraceae bacterium
TAAACATTTTTAATATTAGAAACGTGGCGAAGAAGGTTGGGAATCCCTTTTTCAAGAGCATCCAAATCTTCGTTGCCAAGTTCGGTTTTAGCAAGGCCGCCATGCATTTTTAACGCGCGAACGGTAGCAACCACGACAACCGCATCCGGAGTAAGGCCGGCCATACGGCATTTAATATCGAGGAATTTTTCTGCGCCCAAATCCGCACCAAAACCAGCTTCGGTAACGGTATAATCCCCCATTTTTAATGCCAATTTGGTAGCCATTACGGAATTGCAACCGTGAGCAATGTTGGCAAAAGGACCGCCGTGAACAAAAGCGGGAGTTCCCTCCAACGTTTGAACCAAGTTGGGTTTGATGGCATCTTTCAGTAACGCCGTCATGGCACCTGCCGCTTTGAGCTGGCCGCACGTTACGGGTTTGTCGTCAAACGTATAGCCGACAATAATGCGCGATAGGCGTTCTTTTAAGTCTGTGATGGAAGAAGCCAAACACAGAACGGCCATAATTTCACTAGCAACCGTAATGTCAAAGCCATCCTCACGCGGAACACCGTTCGCTTTTCCTCCCATACCGTCCAACACAAAGCCAAGTTGACGGTCATTCATATCCACGCAACGCTTCCACGTAATCTTACGCACGTCAATACCCAGCGCGTTGCCTTGTTGAATGTGATTATCGAGCATCGCGGCCAATAAGTTATTGGCTGCCCCAATGGCGTGAAAATCACCTGTGAAATGAAGGTTGATGTCCTCCATTGGCACCACTTGTGCATATCCGCCGCCAGCGGCGCCGCCTTTTACACCGAAGACAGGACCCAAAGAGGGTTCACGCAATGCAACCGTTACATCTTTGCCGATGCGTTTTAAACCATCGGCCAAACCAATGGTGGTGGTGGTTTTTCCTTCACCGGCAGGTGTAGGCGTAATAGCGGTAACCAAAATCAACTTTCCGTCTTGACGGTTTGTATCGTGAAGAAGCGAGGGATCAACCTTAGCCTTGTAACGGCCGTAATGCTCTAAGTACGATTCCTCTACATGCGCGACTTTGGCAATATTGGAGATCGGTTTCATTTCGCACGCTTGTGCAATCTCAATGTCGCTTAAAAAGGCCATTGTGTTCACCCCGTTTGATTAGTAGATGGGAAATTGGGCACACAATTCCTGTACCTCGGCCGAAACACGTTCTTTGCAACCATCAAAGTCACGAATGATGTCGCACAACCAATCCGCAATTTTGATCATTTCAGGTTCTTTAAAACCACGTGTGGTAACGGCAGGGGTGCCTACACGTAAACCGCTGGTGACAAAAGGACTGGCAGGGTCGTTGGGGATGGTATTTTTGTTCGCGGTGATGTGTACTTCGTCCAAACGATGCTCTAATTCTTTACCCGTGACATCGCAATTCGTAAGTTTAAGCAAAATCAAATGGTTGTCCGTACCGCCGGAAACAACCTCCATACCGTTTTCGATTAAGCGGTTGCACAAAACTTTGGCATTTTTGGCAACCTGTTCTTGGTAGGCTTTAAACTCATCGGTCATCGCTTCGCCAAATGCCACCGCTTTGGCGGCAATGATGTGCATAAGCGGGCCGCCTTGCGTGCCGGGGAAAATGGCTTTATCAATTTGTTTGGCAAGAGTTTCTTTGCACAGGATCATCCCGCCCCGAGGACCGCGCAAGGTTTTATGCGTGGTGGTGGTAACCACGTCTGCATACGGAACAGGAGACGGATGCACACCTGCCGCAACCAGGCCGGCGATGTGTGCCATATCCACCATCAGGTAAGCGCCCACTTCATCGGCAATTTCACGGCAACGCTTAAAGTCGATGATGCGCGAATAGGCACTGGCTCCCACCACGATGAGCTTTGGTTTGCATTCCAAAGCCAAACGGCGCATTTCATCGTAATCGATCATTTCGGTTTCATCATTCACACCGTACGGAACGATGTTGAAATATTTACCAGAAATGTTAACAGGAGAACCGTGAGAAAGATGACCGCCCTGTTGCAGATTCATACCCATCACGGTATCACCGGGGTTCAGAAGGGCGAAGAAGACTGCCAAGTTCGCGTTGGCACCGCTGTGTGGCTGAACGTTGGCATGTTCTGCTCCAAAGAGTTTTTTAGCGCGTTCACGGGCAATCTCTTCCACCACGTCAACGCATTGGCAACCACCGTAATAACGCTTTCCGGGATAGCCTTCGGCGTATTTATTGGTGAGAACACCGCCTGCTGCCAACAATACCGCCTTGGAAACAATATTTTCAGACGCAATCAATTCAATATTGTGTTGTTGACGCTCCAACTCTTTGGCACAAGCGCCCGCAACTTCAGAGTCAAAATTTTGGAGTTCTTCAAAAAAATTCATAGGATTCTGTCTCCTTTTATTTAAAGTATTTTACCGCAGCTTTAAACATTTGGATATCGTATTCACCCATCACGTTTTTGTACAAGCCGTTACCGATCCGTTCACTGTGCCCCATTTTACCGAACACGCGACCGTCCGGAGAAGTGATACCTTCAATGGCGAACATCGAATCGTTAGGATTAAAATGCACATCCGCAGTCGCATTGCCTTCCAAATCCACGTATTGGGTCGCCACTTGTCCGTTTTTCACCAAATCGGCAATCAGTTGGTCGCTTGCCAAGAAACGGCCTTCGCCGTGCGAAATCGGGACATTATAAACATCGCCAACCTGCGTAAGAGCAAGCCATGGAGATTTGTTGGAAGCAATGCGCGTGCGAACAATGCGCGACTGGTGGCGGGCGATGGTGTTAAACGTCAATGTCGGGCAGGTTTCATCGGTATCGATGATCTTACCGTACGGAACAAGGCCCAATTTGATGAGGGCTTGGAAACCGTTACAAATACCGCACATCAAACCGTCACGATTGTCCAGAAGATCGCTAACGCCTTCTTTGATGGCCGCGTTGCGGAAGAAAGCCGTAATGAATTTACCGCTTCCGTCAGGTTCGTCACCACCCGAGAAACCGCCGGGAATAAAGACGATTTGTGCAGCCTTGAGCTTCTCGGCAAATTGTTCCACACTGCGTTGGATACCCGTCGCCGAAAGGTTGTTGATGACCATAATCTCCGGTTCGGCACCTGCATCACGCACGGCTTTGGCGGAATCGTATTCGCAGTTGGTGCCGGGGAACGCGGGAATCAACACTTTGGGTTTAGCTGTTTTGATGGCAGGGGCTACGCGCTTATCCCCGCAATCAAACGAGAATGTTTCCATTGGTTGTTCACGCTCGGGAATGTTGCAGCTGTATACGCTTTCAAGTTTATCTTCGTAAATTTTAAGGATCTCGTCGGCACACACGGTTTCTTCGCCCAAGGTAAAACGTCCATCGTCGGTAACAGTACCGATCGGTGTGCCACATTGCACATCTTCCGTCACTTCAAGCAAGAAAGAGCCATAAGCGTAGCTAAAGATACAGTGAGGGCATAACGTATCGGCAAAACGGAATCCAAATCCGTTACCAAACGCCATTTTCATCACCGCTTCACCGACACCGCCCTGACCGGGAGTGTAGCAAGAAACAGCCTTGCCGCTACGCAACAATTCCGTAACGGTGTTGAAAGTAGCAAGAAGTGATGCCGTATCGGGGAGTCCGTCTTGGTTGTAATCGGGGGTAAGACGAATCACCTTGTTGCCGGATTGTTTGAATTCCGGAGAAACAACCTCCTCTACTTTTCCGGTGGTAACCGCAAAAGATACCAGTGTGGGTGGTACGTCCAAATCTTCGAAACTGCCACTCATCGAGTCTTTACCGCCGATAGAACCGATTTGCAATTCTTTTTGAGCCATAAAGGCGCCAAGCAAAGCGGCCAACGGTTTACCCCAACGTTTACCGTCTTTTCCGGGGCGTTCGAAATACTCTTGGAATGTCAAATAAACGTCTTCAAACGAAGCGCCGGTTGCAATAAGTTTACAAACCGATTCCACCACCGCTAAATACGCGCCGTGGTAGGGGCTCTTTTCGGTAATGAACGGGTTGTAACCCCACGACATATACGAACAATCGTCCGTATGTTGTTTTTCCACCGAAATCTTTTGTACCATGGCTTGAATGGGAGTCAACTGATATTTACCGCCAAACGGCATCAAGACGGTACCTGCGCCAATGGTAGAGTCAAAACGTTCCGACAAACCGCGTTTGGAGCAGATGTTCAAGTCGGCAGCGGTAGATTTCAAATTCTCCGCAAAGGTGCCGGAAATTTGTTTTTGATACGCCATCGGTTTGACAGGAGTAATATCAATGTGTTTTTCCGCACCGTTAGAATTCAAGAATTCGCGGCTGATGTTCACGATGGTCTTGCCGTTCCAATTCATCACCAAACGAGGTTCTGCCTGCACAACGGCTACGGGAACGGCTTGCAAGTTTTCGGTAGCGGCTAATTCGAGGAAACGGGAAACATCCTTTTCTTCCACCACAACAGCCATACGTTCTTGCGATTCGCTGATAGCAATTTCCGTACCATCAAGGCCCTCGTACTTTTTGGGGACAGCGTTCAAATCAATCTTCAAACCGTCGGCCAATTCACCAATGGCAACCGAAACACCGCCCGCCCCAAAGTCGTTGCAGCGTTTGATCATACGGCAGGCTTCACCGTTGCGGAACAAGCGTTGCAGTTTGCGTTCTTCGGGTGCATTGCCCTTTTGCACTTCGGCACCGCACGTTTCAAGAGATTCCACGGTGTGAGATTTGGAAGAACCCGTAGCACCGCCGCAACCATCACGGCCCGTGCTACCGCCCAGAAGAATAACAATGTCACCGGGATCAGGGCGCTCACGGCGAACATTTTCGGCAGGAGCCGCGGCAATAACCGCGCCAATTTCCATACGTTTGGCGGCATAACCGGGATGATACAGTTCGTCCACAATACCCGTTGCCAAACCGATTTGGTTGCCGTAAGAAGAATAGCCGGCAGCCGCGGTAGTAACGATCTTGCGTTGAGGCAGTTTACCTTTAATGGTTTCTGCAACCGGTTTTAGCGGGTCGGCCGCACCGGTAACACGCATCGCACCATACACATACGAACGGCCGGACAACGGGTCGCGAATGGCACCGCCGATACAAGTGGCTGCACCGCCAAAGGGTTCAATTTCAGTGGGGTGGTTGTGCGTTTCATTTTTGAAAAGCAACAACCACGGTTCATCTTTTCCGTCTACATTGACAGTGATTTTAACCGTGCAAGCATTAATCTCTTCGGATTCGTCTAACTTATCGAGTTTGCCGTGTTTTTTAAGATATTTTACGGCTACGGTAGCAAGATCCATCAAACAGATCGGCTTCGTACGACCAAGTTCAGCACGGACAGATAAGTATTCATTGTAAGCCTTTTGTAACAATTGGTCTTCAAAAGTAACCGTATCAATTTGCGTAAGGAAGGTGGTGTGGCGGCAATGATCCGACCAGTACGAATCAATCATACGAATTTCGGTGATGGTTGGGTCACGTTTTTCACTTTGGAAGTATGCTTGGCAGAAGGCAATATCGTCAGTATCCATTGCCAAACCATATTGTTTCACAAAGGCTTCCAGCCCCGCGCGATCCAACGCAATAAACCCCTCCAAAGTTTGCACCTCGGTGGGAATATCGTATTTCATCCGTAAGGTATCGGGTTTTTCTAGGGTTGCCTCACGCGCTTCCACGGGGTTAATAACGTATTTTTTGATCTCGGCAATTTGCGCATCCGTTAAGGCGCCGTACAACACATATACTTTGGCGGTACGAACCGTAGGACGGTCACCTTGCGAAATAATTTGAATGCACTGTGCCGCCGAATCGGCGCGTTGATCAAATTGACCGGGCAAAAATTCCACCGCAAATACCATACCGTTCTCTGCTTCCAACACATCGGAAACCATATCCAACTGCGGTTCGGAAAACACGGTGCCTTTGGCATAGTCAAACAGTTCTTCCGTGATATTTTCTGCATCATACCGGTTTATGATACGCACGTTTTCCAGTTGGGCTATCCCCAACAAAGAACGCGCATCGTTCAACAACGCTTTTGCTTCATAAGCAAGTTCTGGTTTTTTTTCAACAAATACACGATATACCATCAGCGATTCCCCCCTGCTTTCAGTGCTCGCGCACCAATGTCATTGCGATAATACGCATTTTCAAACGAAACCGTCTTTACGCGGGCATACGCGGCATCAATTGCAGCTGTAAGCGTATCGGCAACCGCCGTTACACCCAATACACGGCCACCGTTTGTCAACAATTTGCCATCTTTAAATGTAGCACCCGCAATGTAGACCGTATCGGCCACTTGTTCGGGAATCGTCATCTCGAAACCCTTTTCATAGGAGGCGGGATATCCTTTGGAAGCCATAATGACACAGCACGCGTGTGCATCGGCAAATTCCACTGTAGTTTGAGCAAGCGTGCCGTTGGTTACCGCCTGCATCACCGTAAGCAGATCGCTTTTTAAAAGCGGTAATACGACCTGTGTTTCGGGATCGCCAAAACGGCAGTTATACTCAATTACTTTGGGACCGTTCGGGGTGAGCATCAAACCGAAATACAAACATCCTTTAAACGTTCTGCCCTCGGCGTTCATCGCTTTAATAGTGGGTAAAAAGATGGTGTTCATACATTCTTCGGCAATATCCGCGGTATAATACGGGTTAGGCGCCACCGTGCCCATACCGCCGGTATTAAGGCCCGTATCGTTATCACCGGCACGTTTGTGATCCATCGAAGAAATCATCGGTACCACCACGTTTCCGTCTGTAAAGGACAAAACCGATACCTCAGGTCCGGTAAGAAATTCCTCAATAACGATACGACTTCCGCTTTCGCCGAACACCTTGTCTGCCATCATGGAACAAACGGCTTGTTCCGCCTCTTCACGCGTGGTGGCAATGATAACCCCTTTACCGAGAGCTAAACCATCGGCTTTGATAACCGTAGGGATGGGTGCCGTTTTTAAGTAGGCAAGTGCCTCATTCATATCGGTAAACACTTCGTACGCAGCGGTAGGAATACCGTATTTTTTCATCAGATCTTTGGAAAACACTTTGCTGCCTTCAATAATAGCGGCATTGGCACGAGGGCCAAAGCAAGGAATTCCCTTTTCTTCCAAAGCATCCACGGCACCGAGAACCAACGGATCATCGGGAGCAACCACAGCATAGTCAATGGCGTTTTCCACCGCAAACGTTACAATGCCGTCAATATCTTTGGCACCGATATCCACGCAAGTAGCATCTGCGGCAATTCCACCGTTACCGGGCAGAGCATAAATATGTTCCACAGAGGAATTTTCTTTTAATTTTTTGATAATGGCGTGTTCACGTCCACCGCCACCCACAACCAGCAGTTTCATCGACTTCCTCCATCAATGGTGGAATAGGCGCATTCCGGTAAAGGCCATCACCATATCATATTTATCACAGGTTTCGATGACTTGATCATCACGAATAGATCCACCCGGTTCCGCAATATATTTCACGCCACTGCGTTTCGCGCGTTCAATGTTATCACCAAACGGGAAGAAGGCATCGGAACCCAGTGCTACGCCGTCTTGTACATCTAAGAAAGCTCGTTTTTCTTCCGCCGTTAACGGTTCAGGTTGCGTAGTGAAATATTTTTGCCAATTACCATCGGCACAAACATCCTCTTCGTTTTGGTTGATATAGCCGTCAATAACGTTGTCACGTTCGGGACGACCAAGGTCGGCACGGAAGGGTAAGTTGAGAACTTTGTCATTTTGACGCAAGAACCACGTATCCGCTTTGTCGCCGGCCAAACGGGTACAGTGAATACGCGACTGTTGACCGGCACCGACACCAATGGCTTGTCCGTCTACAGCATAGCAGACGGAGTTGGACTGTGTATATTTGAGCGTAATCAGCGAAATAATGAGGTCACGCACGGCGCTTTCAGGAAGGTCTTTGTTGGCGGTTACCAAATTGGCAAGCAATTCGGGGTTGATTTCAAAGTTGTTACGGCCTTGCTCAAACGTGATGCCAAATACCTGTTTTTGTTCAATGGGTTGCGGAACATACTCGGGATCGATTTTCACCACGTTATACGCGCCTTTGCGTTTGGATTTGAGAATCTCCAACGCTTCAGGTTCATAACCGGGAGCGATGACGCCGTCTGAAACTTCACGTTTGATCATTTTGGCCGTCGTAACGTCGCACACATCGGAAAGGGCGACCCAGTCACCGAAACTGCACATACGGTCGGGGCCACGGGCGCGGACATAGGCGCAGGCCAGGGGATTTTCGTC
>JAZULW010000024.1:0-3743 GCA_045603285.1 Acutalibacteraceae bacterium
CGAACTATCCAAAGCCATGCAAGACGGTACGCTCGAAGAAGCGTGGGGTTGCGGCACCGCCGCGGTTGTGTCGCCCATCGGTGAACTTTGCTATAAAGGTGTTCGCTACACCGTAAACGACGGTGGCATCGGCGAGGTTACTCAACACCTGTACGATACCTTGACCGGTATTCAGTGGGGCAAACAGCCCGACACCTACGGCTGGACGTATCCACTTGACTAATTGACAAAAGAATCGGCGTTCGCCGAGTCTTTTTTGTGCTTGACATCGTGTGCCCGATTGGCTATAATATATCTGTTATACTATGACTCCAAAAGGAGAATGAGACATGGCGAAACAAACCATTATCACCGCAGAAGGTCTTGAAAAACTCGAGAAAGAACTCGAAGAATTAAAAACCATAAAACGGAAAGAAGTTGCCGAAAAGATTAAGGTTGCCCTTGGCTATGGTGACCTTTCCGAAAATAGCGAGTATGACGAGGCGAAAAACGAACAAGCCATCATCGAAGGCCGCATTGCCGAACTCGAAGCGCAACTCAAAAATGTGCGCGTGTTGGACGAAGCCGAGATCGGCACGGAAAACGTGCACATTGGTTCTACCGTCACCGTAACCGAAAAAGGGAGCAAAGTCAAAGAAACGTACCAAATCGTCGGTTCCACCGAAGCCGATCCTTTGGGCGGTAAAATTTCGGACGAATCGCCCATCGGCAAAGCCTTGCTGGGCAAACGCAAGGGCGAGTCGGTTGAAGTGGAAACCCCGGGCGGTGTCATCACCTTCAAAGTGGTGGATATCACCAAATAAGTGTGTCAAACACGCGGGTGCGGTGGCCTTTGCAACCGCACCCATTTTCACGCGAAGGAGCATCTATATGAGCGAAGTTGTCAACCAAACTCCCGAAATGACCGAACAACAAGTCAGCGAACTGTTGCAGGTTCGCCGCGATAAACTCGCCGCCCTGTGCGAGGCGGGCCAAAACCCGTATGAGATCACCAAATACGAGTTTAACGCCTATACCGCTGAAGCGCGCGCAGAATACGAGCGCCGTGAAGCGGAATATCTGGAACAAAACGGTCAACCCGAAGAAGGACAAGCCATCGAGCTTGAACCTAAAATCGAAGTATCCATTGCCGGCCGTATGATGACGCGCCGCATTATGGGGAAAGCCAGCTTTCTTGATTTGCAAGACAGTGAGGGGCGTATCCAAGTATACGTCAGCCGCGGTGATGTGGGGGAGGACGTGTATGCCTCCTTCAAAAAATGGGACATCGGCGATATCATCGGTCTCACGGGCTACGTGTTCCGTACCCGTATGGGTGAAATTTCCGTGCACGCAACGGGCATCAAACTGCTCTCCAAATCGCTTCGTCCTTTGCCAGAGAAATTCCACGGCCTGAAGGATACCGATACGCGTTTCCGCCAACGGTACCTCGACCTCATTGTGAATCCCGAAGTGAAACGCAACTTCGCCATTCGTTCGCAATTCATTCAATATATGCGCAACTATTTGGATAGCAGACGGTACATTGAGGTTGAGACGCCCGTTCTCAACACCATTGCCGGCGGTGCCGCTGCCCGTCCGTTCATCACGCATCACAACACCTTGGATTTGGATATGTATATGCGTATTGCCACCGAATTGCCGCTGAAGCGCCTCATCGTCGGTGGTATGGACCGCGTGTACGAGATTGGCCGCATCTTCCGTAACGAAGGGATGGATACCAAACATAACCCCGAGTTCACCACGGTGGAACTGTACGAAGCGTATGCCGATTTCCACGATATGATGGACATTGCCGAAGGCATTTTATCGGGTGCCGCGAAAGAAATTCTCGGTACGTATGAGGTGGAATGGCAAGGCGAAAAAATCGATCTTACCCCCGGTTGGCGCCGTTTGACGATGGTGGATGCCGTGAAAGAATACGTGGGGATTGATTTTGGTGCCATCACGGACGATGCCGAGGCAGTCGCCGCTGCCGAAGCCAAGGGCGTGGAACTGCCCGAAGCTGCCGAGCGCACATGGGGCAATGCTCTCTACGCGTGTTTTGACCAACGTGTGGAAGAGAAACTCATCCAACCCACCTTTATCACGATGTATCCCGTCGAGGTGTCGCCGCTTACCAAGGCTTCCCCTGCCGATAAGCGTCTCACCGAACGGTTTGAATTGTTCGTCTGCCACAGCGAACTCGCCAATGCGTATTCGGAGCTCAACGACCCGCTTGACCAACGCGAACGCATTATGAAACAAGCGGAACAACGCGAACGCGGCGACGACGAAACCGAAATGCTTGACGAGGATTTCCTCACCGCCCTTGAATACGGTATGCCCCCCACAGGCGGTATGGGTATGGGTATTGACCGTTGCGTGATGCTCCTTACCGGCGCGGACAGCATCCGCGAAGTGATTCTCTTCCCCACAATGAAACCTTTGGATTAAATAAGTTCCTATAACCCTGTATATCTCTCTATATACAGGGTTATTTTTATATCTTAAGCCAAAACTTAAGCCAAAATTTAAACCAATAAAGGCATCATTGTCCAACAATGAAAACTTACGCCGAATGATGATAAAAAAGTGGCTATGACATCCAAAATGTCATAGCCACTTTTATTACTTTTTATCTTGAATTCTTGCGCAGGTTTCACAACGTCCAAACTCATCCAATTCCAATGCCGAAAATGTTTTGGTCAATTCTTCATATATTACTTTGTTAACTGCAAATGTAAAAGGATCTTTATCTGTGTTGCTCAAAAAATCAGGCTGTTTAATAGCAGGACTATATCCTTTGTACCCACACACACTACATTCATTAATATATTTTTTTGCATTTGGGTTCCAGTTATCTAAATATAGCGATTTCCCTCGTTTATTATATTTGCTATATGACATAAAATCTCCTTATTATGAAATATCCCTTGTGGTATATCCAAATTTGATAATTTGTTTTTGCAGTTTATTAAAGCGAGATACCGTGTTTTCTTTTGCAATAAACTCAATAAACTTCTTTCTCTCAATGAACTTAATCATAATCGGTTTAGGAGATGTGTAGAAAGTAAAGGAGAGGTCTCTTATTTCTCTTTCTCCGACACACTTTCCTGAACCACCCTCTGTTTGCTTGAAATTATATGCACACTCTTTGAAATTGATAAAACCAAATGATTTAAGCGATATTCCTGCCTTGCTTATACCCGTAATTTCATTTTCAGCGCAAGCTTCATAATCCTCAAAAGTAATGGGATTGATTTTCGGAATATCATCCGTAATTGAAATTGCTTTGTCGTATAGCGAATACCACTCGGTGACAAAAGCACTATATCCGTCCTTGTCAAAATCGTCTTCAAACTCACGGGGTGGGTTTGCTTTATAGAAGTCCATTACTTGTTTAGCAAAAGATATAACCGCATTTTTGTATTCCTCAAAAGGAATAAGGTATTCTGTATTATCTGCCGTTGTAATAGCGATGCTTTCGTCTTCGTGAATAATGTTGAAATCAATACCATTACTGCAACCGCTAATGGTTACAGATGTTTTATCTTCCGACGGAATCATGAAATGTCCGCAACAAGGAATCAAAAAGTCTTCTGCAGCCATAAAATGATTTTCAAAGAGAGTATGCAAAAATCTATATGCCGAAGCGCTTACACACCACTCTGTGTTATCAGAGAGTAAATTATCCCCGATTTTAAAAATAATACTTCCGTGAATACAACAATCATATGCTTGTTCTTTTTCGTTATCGCCAC
>JAZULW010000025.1:0-4072 GCA_045603285.1 Acutalibacteraceae bacterium
CGGTGCAGCAATGCACTGCCCTTTCTCGTTTACAACGAAAGGGGAAAGCACGATGGAAGCGGCATATTTAACCGTTGCGGCAGAGGGGACGGACGAATTTACCGAATTGCGCTCGCGTTTTATCGGGTTCGCCAAACCCGTTAAAACAGAGGAAGAGGCCCTTGCCTTCGTTGCCACGCTGAAAAAACAGTATTGGGATGCCAAACACCACGTGTATGCGTACGTGTTGCGTGACGCGCGTATCAGTCGCAGTACCGACGATGGCGAACCCCAAGGCACCGCGGGTGTGCCCGTGCTGGATGTATTGCAAAAACAAGGCATCACCGATTGTGTCGTGGTTGTTATTCGGTACTTCGGCGGTGTTTTGCTCGGCACGGGCGGGTTGGTTCGGGCCTATTCCAAAGGTGCTTCCATTGCGGTGCAAGCGGCAGGAGTGCTGGAGAGGCGCTTGTGCAGTCTCGGTGAAGTGCGCTGTTCGTACGGCGAGTACGGACGTGTGCAACCTCTGGTTTCCGAGTTTGGCGGTGTGGTGGACGACAGTGAGTTCGCCGAAGAGGTAACCTTGCGGTTGCATCTCCCGTGTGAAAACGAGGAAGCCTTTCAAAAACAACTCACTGAAATAACCGCCGGCCAGCGTTTTTATGACAAAAAAACCGAAGAATTTTTTGATTTTTTGAAAAAAAGTTAACCTAAAACAGGAATTCGCCATAAAGTCTGCGTATAACTAAAAGAAAGGGTGGTGAGCGGTATGTTGCCGCGTGAATACAGTGAGCAGCTTGAACGGGAAACATTGTCCCCGCGCGCGGCTCTTGCCGCCGAAAGCCGCGGGCGCGAGAGGGAAGAAGAACCGTGCAATTTCCGCACCGATTTTCAGCGCGACCGCGACCGTGTGCTCCATTGCAAGGCTTTTCGCCGCTTAAAACATAAAACACAGGTGTTTTTATCGCCGGAGGGGGACCACTACCGTACGCGCCTGACCCATACATTGGAAGTGTCACAAATTGCACGTACCATTGCACGGGCATTGCGGCTCAACGAGGATTTGACAGAGGCTATCGCACTGGCGCACGATTTGGGGCATACCCCGTTTGGCCACGCGGGTGAGCGTGCACTTAACCGTTGTATGGAACGCGGTTTCCGTCACTACGAACAAGGCGTTCGCGTGGTGGAACGGTTGGAAGGAAACGGCAAGGGCCTTAACCTCACGTGGGAAGTCCGCAATGGGATTGACCGTCACACCAACGGCGACTGGTCCGCTACGCTCGAAGGGCGTATCGTGCGTGTGGCCGACCATGTGGCGTATATTAACCACGATATTGATGATGCTCTGCGTGCCGGTGTATTTGCGGAATCGGAGATTCCGCATCATATTACCGATATTTTGGGTGCTACAAGGGCTCAGCGCTTCGATACGCTGATCGGCTCGTTGGTGGAGAACAGCGGGGATGATATTCAAATGGCTCCCGCCATTCAAACCGCGTTTGACGAAATTCACGAGTTTATGTTTGAGCGACTCTACCGTGACCCCGTGGCCAAAAACGAGGAGAAAAAGGTGGATGAGTTTATTCGCCGCCTGTTCGATTGGTTTTGTGCTCATCCTGACCAACTTCCCCCCGAATATCGGTATATCACCGAAACAGAAGGGATTGACCGCGGCGTGTGTGATTACATTGCGGGGATGACCGATAATTTTGCACTTGAAATTTACAACGACTTGTTCATTCCAAAGGGATGGCAGTTGCAACGGAATTTTAAGATATAAAAAGGAAAGGGGGAGACGATGTATGCTGCCGGATAGTTTTATTCAAGAATTGATTGCAAAAAACGATATCGAAAGCGTGGTCTCCTCGTACGTTTCTCTGAAACGGCGCGGCCGCAATTTGGTGGGTTTGTGTCCGTTCCACGGCGAAAAAACGCCGTCGTTTAACCTTTATCCCGAAACCGCCTCGTTTTATTGTTTTGGTTGCGGTGCCGGCGGTGACGTGATCACGTTTATTAAACGCATCGAAAACTTGAGTTATATTGATGCGGTGAAGTTTTTGGCTGACCGTGTCGGGATGACCATGCCGGAGCACACGTTTGACGACACGGCGGCCAAACAACGGGTGCGCATTTTGGAGGCCAACCGCGAGGCGGCACGCATCTATCATAAATGCTTGTATTCCGAGCAAGGCAAAATGGCACTTGATTACTACCACAGTCGCGGCTACACCGATGCGACTATACGGCATTTCGGTCTCGGCTACGCGCCGGACAGTTTTTGGTTTTTGCGCGACGAATTGCGAAAAAAGGGATTCCACGATGAAGAATTGCGTGTCGCTTGGTTGTGCGGTCGTAGCCAAAAAGGCTCGATATACGACCTGTTTCGCAACCGTGTGATGATTCCCATCATTGACGTGCGCGGCAATGTGATTGCGTTTGGCGGTCGCGTGCTGGACGATTCCAAACCCAAATATTTAAACTCCGGCGAAACACCGGTGTTTAAGAAGACCAACAACTTGTTTGCTCTTAATTTTGCCAAACAAAGCGGTCAAAAACAACTCATCCTGTGCGAGGGATATATGGACGTAATCGCGTTGCACCAAGCGGGTTTTACCAATGCGGTGGCTGCGCTCGGCACGTCCTTTACCGCCGATCACGCGCGGTTAATGTCCCGTTACACGGATGAAGCAATCTTGATCTTTGATGCCGATGCCGCGGGGCAAAAAGGCGCGCAACGCGCCATTGGACTGTTGCGCGATACGGGTATCAATATCCGCCTTGTTTCCATTCCCGACGGGAAAGACCCTGACGAATTCATCAAAAACAATGGCCCCGAACGGTTTAAATTATTGCTTGAACGTTCCGCGAACGACGTGGAATACCGCTTAATAGAGGTTGGCAAGCGCCATTTGCTCACTACGTCCGATGGGAAGGTGAATTACCTTAAAGATGCCACGGCTTTGCTTGCGGAACTCACCAACCCTTTGGAACGGGAAGTGTATGCCGCACGGCTTGCCTCCGAACTTGGTGTGTCCAAAGAAAACGTGTTGTTGCAAGTGAACAATCAGGTAAAACGGCGGCGCAAACAACAGCAGGAACGGCAAATGTCAAGCATTGTCAGGCAAAGCGAAACGGCGCAAGGCAAGGCAAACCCCGAAGCGGCCAAGGCCATGCGTGCCGCCAGCGCGGAAGAGGCGTTGCTGGGACTCTTGCTTCTCAATCCCGAGTTTTTGAGTGCTATTGAAAAAGAGTTGTTGCCCGAACAAATGGTTACCGCCTTTAACCGAAGGCTTTATGAAACGTTGCTTACCCGTCACCGTGACGGCAAGTTCATCGAACTCTCGTATTTGGCAGAGGACTACAACGCCGAAGAGATGGCGTATATTTCCAAAATGGTCAAGGATGCGCGTGACCACGTGACATCGTTAACGTTGGAACAAGCAAAACGGTACGTGCAGGTGATCAAGCACGAACATCAGTTGCGTGATTTGCAAAATCCGCAGGATCTTACGCCGGAACAAATACAAGAAAAACTGAAGACAATGAAACAAATGAAACAATAGAAAGAGGAATCACAATGACTGAAAACGGAAACGATATCTTGAAAGAAATGAACACCGCCTCGCTTATCGGCGAAGAGGATCTTGTTGACGTGTCCATCGTTAAAAAGGATAAAAAGACGTTGTTCAACGAATTGGTCGAACTCGGTAAAAGCAAAGGTAAGTTGACCACGCAAGAGATTATGGACGTGATGGAAAACTTGGATTTTGATCCCGATCAAATGGACAAGTTATACGAAGCCTTGGAAGGTTTCAACGTCGAAGTAGTGGACGATTTTGCCGATGCCGCGCTCACCGATATGGAATTCGCAACCGAGACCACCGATGTGGAGGAAACGGATGCGGCGGGGGATGTCGTGTCCATTGACGATCCCGTCAAGGTGTATTTGAAAGAGATCGGCCGTGTTCCGTTGCTTTCTCCCGAGGAGGAGATCGAACTTTCGATCAAAATCGCCGAAGGTGACCAAAATGCCAAAAAACGCTTGTCGGAAGCCAACTTGCGTTTGGTGGTCAGCATTGCCAAGCGTTAC
>JAZULW010000026.1:0-6020 GCA_045603285.1 Acutalibacteraceae bacterium
AGACGCTCTGCACCGAGAAGCGACCACGTGCCCGAACTGATATACAAAAAGTCATCGTCATTGGCGGGAACAGCGGCCACGGCGGATGCCGTATCGTGCGTGCCGGGCAACACCACCTTGCACGAGAAGCCGACTTCTTCGGCAATAGCCGGGGTGAAAGCACCGATCACGTCGCCGGGGAGCCCCAATTTGCCGAACAAACGGCGCGGGAAACCCAAGCGGTCAATAAGTTCAACATCCCACTCTTTGCTTTCGGCATTGACAAGGTTGGCGGTGGTGGCCAAGGTGTATTCGTTCACCGCAACGCCCGTCAGCAGATAGTGGTAGTAGTTGGGTGTCATCAGCAGTTTATCCGCCGCATCCATCTGTTCGGGATGCGCCGTTTTGATGCTCATCAACTGATACACCGTGTTATACAGCTGCTTTTGAATGCCCGTTTTGGCATACAGTTCTTCCGCGGAAACCCGTTTGTATACCTCTTCGTCCATCCCGTCGGTTCGGCTGTCGCGGTAGGCCACGGTTTCACCCACCAATTGATCGTTTTCGTCCAGCAAGACAAAATCGACACCCCACGTATCAATGCCCATTGACACGGGAATTTTGCCGAGCGTTTGGCATTGTTTGATGCCGTTTTTAATTTCCGTAAACAACCGTTTGGTATCCCAACACAACTGCCCGTTTACGGTGTCCAGTTTATTTTTAAAGCGGTAGATCTCTTCCAGCACGATCTTGCCGTTTTCGAGGTGTGCCAAAATGTGGCGGCCGCTTGAGGCGCCAATATCCACGGCCAAATAGTAGGTCATCGGTATTCCCCCTTTGTATTTTTTACCATTATATCAATTTTTTACAACAAGCGCAACCCTTTCGGGTAGTGATTTTTCAGCCGCCCGCCCGATACTTTGCCGAACCCCGTGACAATGCCGTTCACCGCCACGGCGGTATACCCGTCGGGCAAGGATACGGGAAGTTCTTCCCCACGCAGAAAGGCGGTTGTGCGGGTGTCATCGGCCGTCAAGACCAAAACACGGCGGCAATCCTCCGCCGCGGCGCATTGAAACACCGCGTGATGCGGCTCCACGCGTAAGGTACGACCGTGATGCACCGTGGCAACCGCTACCCCCGCCGTCAACACGGAAATACCGCGAGTTTCAGGCAGTTGCGCGGGCAACAGGCGAACCATATCGCTAAAGAGCGCCCAACGGCCACGGGGGGTGTCGGTAAAGCACGACTCATATAACGCCCGTGCGGCCGCCACAGCCTCGGGGTCTTTTGCCGATTTTACCGAAACCGTGCGACTCGGCTCCTCACCGTCGCGAACAAACAGGGCAACAAAATGCCCTTCTCCGCCGTCGGTAGGCAAGATGCGTCGACAATAGGAAAGCGGTATGCCGTTGGCACTTGCGCCGTCACCAAACGGCGCAATGCGGTCGGCATCAAATCCGCCGCGGCCGAAGGCAACACCGGTATCCGCCAACCGAAAATCGGGATGCCGTTTTAAAAAACGCACCACCGCCCATTCGTTTTCTTCGGGTGCAAACGTGCAGGTGGACAGTACCAATCGGCCACCTTTGCGCACACACGCCGCGGCGTTATCCAAAATGGCGGCACTGCGTTCGGCACACAAACGGATGTTATCTTCACTCCAATGCGGGATCGCCTCGGGCTCTTTGCGGAACATTCCCTCTCCCGAACACGGCACATCGCACAACACCGCGTCAAAAAAAGCAGCCAGTTCGGCGGGCAAACGGGCGGTATCCCCCACCGATACAACGGCGTTTCGCACGCCGCACCGTTCGAGGTTTTGCGCCAAAACACGCGCACGGGACGGCACGTATTCGTTGCACCAAAGAAGCCCCTCCCCTTGCAACGCGGCGGCAATTTGGGTGGATTTCCCGCCGGGCGCAGCACACAGATCGAGCACCCGTTCCCCCGCCCTCGGCGCGAGCACCGTGACCGCTGACATCGCGGACGGCTCTTGCACGTAATACGCACCTGCGTGATGAAGCGGATCACTCCCCGCGCGAAAATCGGCATCGGTCAAAAAACCATCGGGTGAAAAAGGAACGGGGTCCCCCCAAAACGGCAAGCGAGCCGCCGGTTGTGCGCCCGTACATTTTAAACGGTTGACACGCACGCCGCGTTTGGCAAGAGGCGTATCCCACGCGGCTTTGACAGTGTCCCACTCGGCACCGAGCAACGCGCGCATTCTTTCTTCAAATCGAATCGGCAATTCCATAACTTATTCGTCAATCGGACCCATCGAAAAGTCGCTGAGATCCAAATAATGGTCGGGTTCTTCGGCCTCTTTGCGCGCCAATTCGGCTTTGTGCTCCGCGCGCCAGCAGATCCAATAAAACACCAAAAACAAGATCACCGCAAAGGGCGATACGTGACGGCACACAAAATCCCACGCTGTGAGACTGGCGTTCACGCTTTCGGCTTGAAATTGATAGGCATACACCCCGTGCACCGCGATAGCAAATACCGCGTACAACACACCCGACACCGCCGACACGATGACGGCCGCGCCTTTTTTCTCTTTGAGCGTACACACGAGTATCATGGCCGCGAGCAGCAACACGGTGGCGACCACAACAGGAAACAACGCCAGATCAATGTTGCCGCGTTTTTTGGCATCGTTCATTGCGTACATCACCAGCAGTTGTAAGGCAAACACGGGCACAGCAAACACCCACATTAACGTTTTCCAAACATTCATAATTCGGTTCATTGAAACAGTCTCCTTTAGAGAGGTTTTTTACATTGTATCACACCCGCACTTATTTGTATATACCTTGATTTATAAAAAAGACTTGCTTTTTTGAAAAAGCGTGGTATACTATGGATGTATGATACGTTGACAGTAAAGGAGTGGGGCAACCCGCTCCTTTGTGTTTACGTAATCGAACCTTAGGAGTGAGTGTATGGCAAAAAACAACCGACCCGAGGGTGGTGTGGCGGCCGTTTGCCGCGACATTGCCAAACCCCTTGCCGACAGTTTGGGCCTGTCCATTTGGGACGTGCGCTTTGTAAAAGAGGGTGCCGACTGGTATTTGCGCGTCATCATTGACAAGCCCGACGGGGTGGACATCAACGACTGCGTGGATCTTTCGCATCTGTTAAGCCCGGCTCTGGACAAGGCGGACCCCATTGCGCAATCCTACTGTTTGGAAGTGATGTCCCCCGGCATTGAACGGGAACTCACCCGCCCCGAACATTTTGAAGCCTACAAAGAATTGCCTGTCACGGTGCGGCTCATTCGACCGAACGAAAGCGGCGAACGAGAGTTTGTGGGGCTGCTCCTGTCGGCGGATGACGACATCGTCATTGCCGACGAAAACGAAACCGTACACACGTTCCCCAAAAAATCCGTCGCGGCGGTAAACGCGGTGGATTTGTGGGATGACGATAACAACCAAGACGATGAGATAACGGAGGAATGACACGACATGAAAAACAACAACGCAGAATTCTTTGAGGCCCTGCAATTGCTGGTCAAAGAAAAGGGAATCGACGGTGAGTATCTGCTGGAAAAAATCCGCGCAGCCATTGTGCTGGCGGTGAAAAAAGATTTCGGTGGGGACGACAACATTCTCGTGGAGATGGAGCCGGAAAGCGGCAAATTTGCCGTTTCGGTCCGCAAAACGGTGGTGGAAGAGATCGAAAACCCCGAACTGGAACTCACCCAAGACCAAGCGGTGAAATATAAAAAAGCCGCCAAGGTCGGTGACGTGATTGAAATTCCGCTGGAAACCAAGCAATTTGGTCGCATTGCCGCCCAAACCGCCAAACACGTGATCCGTCAAGGCATCCGTGAAGCGGAACGCGGACAAAAACTCATTGAATTCCAGCGTCACAACCAAGAACTCGTGACGGTGCGCGTGACCCGTGTGGATCCCGTTACAGGCGCGGCCACGGTGGAGATCGGCAAATCCGAAGCGGTGCTGCCCCGCTCCGAACAAGTGGGCGAAGAAGTGTTGCGAGAGGGCATGCACGTCAAAGTCTTTGTTGTGGACGTAAAGGACAGCGAAAAAGGCCCGCGTGTGTTGCTTTCCCGCACTCACCCGGGTTTGGTGAAGCGCTTGTTTGAAATGGAAGTGCCCGAAATTTTTGACGGCACGGTAGAAATCAAAGCCGTTTCGCGTGAGGCAGGTTCGCGCACCAAGTTGGCGGTGCTCGCGCACGACGAAAATGTGGATGCCGTGGGCGCCTGCATCGGTGCCAAAGGCGCCCGCGTGGCCCAAATTGTAGAAGAACTGGGCGGCGAGAAGATCGACATCATCGAATACAGCGAAGACCCCGCCGCTTTTATTTCCGCCGCGCTTGCTCCTGCCAAAGTGTTGAGCGTGGAAATTGATCCTGATGGTGCCAAAGCGTGCCGCGCCACAGTGCCGGATGCACAGCTGTCGCTCGCCATCGGTAACAAAGGACAAAACGCTCGCTTGGCCGCGCGTTTGACCGGTTGGAAGATTGACATTCGCCCCGAAAGCGGATTTTACGGCGAAGAAGAATAAGAATTAGAGTGTGACCGATTATGCAAACGAAACGAATTCCTCTGCGCAAATGTACCGGTTGCGGAGAGATGAAACCGAAAAAAGAACTTGTACGCGTGGTGAAAGGCCCCGACGGGGATATTTCGCTTGATCTTACGGGCAAAAAAGCCGGCCGCGGCGCTTACGTTTGCCCCGACCTTTCGTGCTTGCAAGAAGCCCGCAAAGCGCGTCGGTTCGAAAAAGCCTTTTCGTGTCGCATCCCCGAACAGGTGTATGCGGCGATGGAGGAGGAACTGCAAAACCAATGACGTCGGATAAACTTATCGGCCTTCTCGGTATGTGCCGCCGCGCAGGTAAACTCACCGCGGGATTTGATGCGGTAGCCGCCCTGTGCAAACAAGACGGCGTGCTTACGTTCGTTGCCGAGGATGCCTCACCCCGCACCGTAAAGGAATTGCGTTTTCGCGCCGAAGGCGCTCCCTTGTATCGCATGCCCCTATCCAAAGAGGAGGCGGCGCATGCCATCGGTTCACACAAACCCGTTGCTTGCCTTGCCGTAACCGATCACGGCTTTTCTCGGGCGATACGCCCCCTTGTATTTGAATTGGAGGAGGAATCTCATTATGATGATTAAATACCGTGTCAGTGATGTGGCCAAAGATTTCGGCGTTGCCGCCAAAGAGGTCATTGAAGTGCTGGCCAAGTATATTGACACTCCCAAAAAGACCGCTACCGCCTTGGTGGAAGAAGAACTGGACATTGTGTTCGAATATTACACCCAAAAGCATCAAGTAGCCAATTTGGAAGAGTATTTTGCCAAAGCGGACAAAGCACGTGAAGAAAAGGCCGCCAAAGTGAAGGCCGAGGCCACGCCTGCGCCCGTCCCCGAAAAGAAAGAAACCCCTGCCGTTGCAGGTCCCGTTCCCGCCAAAAAAGCACAACCGGCTCCCAAAAAAGAAAAACAACCCGCGCCCGCCCGCGCGCCCATTGAGCGTCGCACGGTGGATACCCGTGTGCCGCAAATGAACGTCGGCAACAAGTACGACGAGAAATTTGACGTGATGGCGCAAACCTCCAACCGCGTGCGCGGTGACGGCGGCGGGATCAAAAAGCAAAAAATCAACCAAAAATCACAACAGTATAAGAAACCCCAACGTCGCCACGAAACCGAGGCCGAGCGTTTAAAGCGCATCCAGCTGGAACGCCAAAAGAAACAAATGACCATCACCGTGGGCGACACGATCACCGTTTCCGAATTGGCCGCGCGCCTGAAGGCAACGGTGGGCGAAGTCATTAAAAAACTGATGATGATGGGCTTTATGGCGACTGCCAACGAAGAGATCGATTTTGATACCGCGTACCTCGTTTCGGAAGAATTCCACGCAAAAGTGGAGCGCGAAGTGGTAGTGACCATTGAAGAGCGCATCATCGACGATACGGAAGATACCGACGAAAACCTGCAACCCCGCGACCCGATCGTAGTGGTGATGGGCCACGTTGACCACGGCAAGACCTCCATTTTGGATG
>JAZULW010000027.1:0-2610 GCA_045603285.1 Acutalibacteraceae bacterium
GGGCGTTGTGAACCCGTCTTCGTAGCAGGTCAGTTGCCACCATTCGCCCGGCGTATCGCAAAGTCGCGCGTGCCCGCCACGCTCACGGCACAGATACCGCTTGCCGCCGTCGGTTTCCAACATAAAGGCATACCAATACAGATCCGCCGTGTCGGGTGCAAAGTGACACTCCCACCATTCGCGGTCTTCGCCGTCCATTCCGGCCCAAAACATCCCATCGTACACGGGTAGCCCACTGTCACGGCGGTGCATCAAAAAAGCACCGCGGCAACCGAGCGAGCGCGGCAAGCACAAACGGAAATGCACGGGTGTGTGTTCCTTGACGGCACCAAACGGCGCGCGGTAACGGGTATCGCGTGAACAAAACATTGACATAGTGGTTCTCCTCGTGACGATGATTCGCTTTATTATACCCCATTTTCGCCCGACACACAAGAATATTCTTGACGGTATATATAAAATAAGGTAATATAAAACAAGAGAAAGGGGTGGACATATGCCAGAACCGTTTTGCATCGGCATTGCCGATTTGACCGCAGAGCTTCACCCTTTGTTTGGTACCACCAAACCCTTTTGTAAGGACTACGTGGTGCCGAATACCGCGCCCGATATGGTGGCGGTATCCACCGAAGAAGGTGTTCAATACGAACTGGCACTTGCCCCCGATGCCCCCCTCGGTATGACAGACACCGTGTGTTTGTTTCGCCAAATTGCGGAGCAACTGCCCGCGTTTGATGCGTTTGTGTTTCACGGCGCCGCCATCGAATATGACGGCAAGGCTTATTTGTTTGCCGCCCCCAGCGGCACGGGAAAATCCACCCACATTCGGTTGTGGAAACAACATCTCGGCGACAAGGTGCGCATTGTGAACGGGGACAAACCCGTGTTGCGCCTTACCAAAAACGGAGTCAACGTCTGCTCCACCCCGTGGGCGGGAAAAGAGGGTTGGCACCGCAACTGCATCGTGCCCCTCGGCGGCATTTGCTTGCTTCGACGCGGCGAGGTCAACCGCATCGCGCAAACCGCGCCTCTTACACAGTTTGACGCCTTGCTTCGCCAAGTGTACCATCCCCGAAACGGTGATGCGTGGGATAAAACGTTACAACTGCTCGACACGGCGCTTGCGCGCGTGCCGTTTTATGTGCTGGATTGTACCATTTCAACACAAGCGGTGGAGGTAGCCCTTCACACGTTGACGGGAGGAAACAACCATGAAAATTCGTGACGGATTTGTGCTTCGCCGTGTGATGGGGCAACCAATGGTCATCGCGGTAGGTGAGGCGAGCCGCACGTTCAGCGGTATGATCAAATTAAACGATACGGGCGCCGACTTGTGGGAATGGTTGACCGAGGGTGCCACCGAAGAAGAACTGGTCGCACGGCTGCAACAGGAATACGATGTGGATACCGCTACTGCCCAAAACGGTGTAAAACAATTTGTTGGGAATTTGAGAACACAGGGGTTGCTTGCCGAATGAACGAAACGCGAAGCGTGGAACAAGTGTTGTTGCAAGACGGGGTGTTCGTCTCCACGACCAGCGGTGTGAGTATGTGGCCTCTTTTTCGAGATCGCCGCGACACCATTGTGGTGACAAAACCGAACGGCCGCCTGAAAAAATACGACGTGCCGCTGTACCGCCGCGGAAACGAATACGTCTTGCATCGCATCGTAAACGTGTTGCCCGATTCCTACGTTATTTGCGGTGACAACTGCCTCGCGAAGGAACACGGCATTACGGATGCCGATATTGTGGGGGTGTTGACCGAGTTTTACCGTGGGGACAAGCACTATACCGTGGCGGATATCCGCTACCGCGTTTACGTGCGCGTGTGGGTGGCGCTGTATCCCTTGCGGTTGTTTTCCAAACTCCTCCGTTCGCGATTGACACGATTAAAAAAGCATTGAGTGTGGGCGAACACTCAATGCTTTTTGTTTTACCAGTTGCTGATATGTCCTTTCTTGAGGGCGGCGGTGAGTTTGTGATTCACGTCGCCGTAGGTGGCGGACAACGAGGCGATGAGTTCTTTCATCTCTTGGCGCGCGGTGCAACCGTCCATTGGGCATTTGGACACCACGGTGGGTAGTTGTTCGCGCCGTACAAAGGCGGTCAGTTCCGCTTCTTTTATGTAGATCATCGGCCGAATGAGGGTAATACCCCGTCGGTCGAGATAACTTTTGGGGGAAAAGCTCTCGCACGTGGCACCCGAAAGCAAGTTCATCAGCAACGTTTCGGCAGCATCGTCTTGATGATGCCCCAGCGCCACGACGTTGCACCCTTCTTCCACCGCCGTGCGGTGCAATGTGCCGCGCCGCATACGGGCGCATAAACTGCAGGGGTTTTCTTCCTCGCGCACTGCGTCCCACAAACGGGTGCGCTTGACAACGTAGGGCACGTCCAAACGTTCGCACAAGGCCGCAATGGACGCATAGTTTTCCTCGCCGTCAAACGACGGGTCCAGTGTGATTGCCGTCAGAGAGAACGGATGCGGATAAAAGCGGCGCAGTTGTGCCAACAGCACGAGAAGCGCCACACTGTCTTTGCCGCCCGATACGCCGACCGCCACGCGGTCGCCTTCCTGTATCATCGCATAGTCGTCCACCGCCGCGCG
>JAZULW010000028.1:0-5294 GCA_045603285.1 Acutalibacteraceae bacterium
ACATTTTTCGGAGTGGCACTCCAAGTCACACCGTCGGTAGAATAAATGGCGTATTGACGTGTATTCACCTGCGTTGCCGTTTCCATTCCTTTGAAAGTGCCGTTTTCATCAAAGCTGGCAGCGGTGAATTCTCCCACGGTATAGTAGAAGCAGAGTGTATCGCCAACAACGGAAAAGTTGCCGATGATCTGCGTGGTGATGATCCCCTGCTCATTGAACGTTTCCATACCGTCCAACATGTTGTGCGTGAACATGGATTCTACACCGGGGACAACGAGATCCACGGGGGCGGTCCACGTTTCAAAATCCTCACTGGTGCTGTATACCATTTTCTGACCCGGGGCATCTTCGTCTTTCACACCGTTGGAATAGCCGGCATACCACTTGCCATTAAAATATACCAAGCTCGGGTGATGTTGGAATGAGTATGTCTCACCCTCCTCATAACCGTTAATGATGGATGTGTCGACCTTTTCGGCGGGAAGTTTTACCATTTCCGAAGGGAGGTTGTTGTTGATCTTCCACGCGTTGTCTTTGGCGTTTTGCTCCAAATCTGACAACGGCTCTTCGGTTTCTTCTTCCGAAGGGATCCACTCCTCATTGGCATAGGCAAATGCTTCTTCCGGAGAGGCAAATACCCCCATCCAGTCGATATACACCCCATCTGCCGTGGTCACGCCTACTCCGTGATAGGGCAGCAAATTGCACATGATCTTCGTCCAACTGCTGCCGTTAAACAAGGGATTGTGTACCTTGGACATATCGGTATACACAATTTGCCACTCACTCGTTGCTTCATACGTGACTTCCGTACCCCGGATATACTGCATCTCGGTCATACTTCCGCCCTTACTGCTGACAAACGCGTTCATTCTTTCGGATTCTTCGGTGCGCCAATAAAAACGGCCAAACGTGGATTCGGAGTTTTGCAGTTTTACACGCATGGCAAAAATGGGATATTGCTCCACACTTGCTGCGGCCGTTGCATCAAAGCCGATGGTTCCGCCCTCGTACGCTCCGTCATACGCCGGCTTGACCAAAACGGAACTGCTATCGGGGGAATACTGGTACGTGGTTCTGGAATGTTTTGTAATTTTGTCAAGAGAAGCTTCGTTGTTAATGCTAAGGAATACATCGGCCGAGCGCCCCGTCATCCACGTGTGTACTTCTTGGTCGCTTATGCTGTTTCGCACTACCTCGTACATTTCTTTCACGTTGGTGACCTTTGCCGCATCGTACACGTTCACAAACGTGCCGTCTTCACGCTGACAACGCAAATAGGCTCTGGCGCAAACGTCGGTTTGCTTGTTTTGTTGCTTTATGTTGGTAAGCAGTGCCGTAAAGGAATAGGTAACGTCTTTGTCCGTTTCCACACGGGAACGGCACGAGTTGATGGAAATTCGCTTCACCTTTGCACTTTTGTTTGTCAGTTCTACGGTCAAGTCATCGGCCGTTTTTCCCAAACCTTCAAGCGTTTTGAGGGTGGACATCAACACGTACACACCGCGCACTTTCAGCGTTTCGCCTTCGTGCTGGATCACTTCTCCCTCACTCGTCTTCATGGTCTTCAACGTATGATAGAAGCGCAACCCTTGGGTGCCGTTTTCGTCCAACTCTCCGAGAATTGCCGCATTGACACTTTCCAGAGGTTGGACAACGTTGGTCGTTTGGTTGTAGTATTTCTGAGCGTCTTCCACAGAGGCAAAGCACCCCGCCCATTGGATCCACGCGAGGTCAACGTTGTCCCCTTCGCTGAGGATCTCGTCATTGGTGGTCAGGCTGGAGATTTTGACGTGGCCCAACGTGTTGTTTGCAAAAGTATACCCGCTAAACAAAGAGGAATCGGTCAAATCCATCGTGAGCAGTTGCCAATCGTCGGTATTCTGATATTGCAGTGTGGTGGTTCTCGTGGTTGCAAAATGAGCGCTGGCATCCGTATTGCTGGTAGCACCTTGCCACATCATACCGCCAAGGCCCTGACGGGCAACTTTGATCTTGATGGCGTAGATGGGATATTGGGTAAGATCCACAAAGTTGGTCACTTCCGAATCGGAATACCATTGCATTTGGCCGATGCCGGCCGTTGTGGCATCCTTGGTGCTGATTTTCATCGCGTCTTGCTCAGGGTCAAACGCATATTGTGCGTTGCCCGTTGCCTTAAAGCGAGAGGAACTGAAGGGTTGATAGTAATACGCAGTCAACGGCAACGAGAAGTTCCAGAAACGGCCGGACGTATCTTTTTTGATCGTCGTTTTCTGGACAGACGTTGTGGTAGCCTCAAAGTAGGCCTGCGCCTTTTCAAGACTTTCGAATGCGCCTGCCCACGCAATATAGGCAAGGTCTTCGGCCATGCCGTCGTACAAGTTGGGATCTTGGTTGCGGTCAATATCCGTTAAAGAGACGGCGATATCGGTCCAATACGGGGCATTGGAAACCTGACTCGAAGCATTGAACACCATCAACTGCCAATCCTCGTTATACGCTTGATACGCATAGTTTTGGTTTGGATTTATTTTTTCCTCGTATTGTAACGCGGAACTGATTGCCGCATAACCACCGCCGGTTTTGCGGGCTGACGCACTGCGAGGGGGAACCATATCGGTTTTGATCATCTTGATCTTCACGGCAAAGTACGGATACTCGGCCGTGGACACCGTGCCGCTGACGGCGGCAGAAGGCCAGAAGTGAACTTGGCCCACGTTGCCGTTGGTGTTATGGCCGGTTTTGGTGGACACTTTCAGCGCGTGCGCAGTCGTATCGTACTTGAGAGTCGAGTTGCCTTCGGGGGAGTTGTATGCCGACGAAGCAGAAGACGTGTAGCCGCTTGTGATCGTGGCCGACGTGGAATAATCAAAGAAATAGTCGCACGCACCGCTGATATTAGCCTGCACCGGAGTGGTTTCGTCAAAATAAGCCTGTGCATCTTCTACGGTAGCAAAAGCACCTGCCCATTGAATCCAGGCAAGGTCTTTCACCGTGCCGTCCACCAGTTCGGTGTTTTGGGTAACAAAAAACTTGTTTCCCAGCCAACGGCCGGCGGTATCCGTATAACCGGCATTGGCCAATACGGAGTTGCCATCGCAAATGTACAATACCCATTTCCCCGTCTCATAGGTATCGTGCCCCGCTAAGGGTTTCAGAATCGCTCCAAAACTTGTATTGATCCCTGTACGGGCCGAGTAGTGCACCGTTGACTCCGTGACGGCATCATCCGCTACCTTGATCTTGACGGCAAAATAGGGATACTGCGCGATCGAAACCGCTTGGTAGGATCCGCCGGCATTTTTAGGCGGCGACCAACGTATGACACCGATGCTGTCGTATCCCGTATCGCCAACGCTTTTGCCGGCGGTGGTGATCTTCAACGCTTTTTCTTTGGAATCGTGCACCCCCGAGGTGTTGCTCTCGAAACCTTCGGTAGTTTGCGTATACCCATTGGTATAATCAAAAAAATAGGCCGAGCGGCCGCTTGCGGCGGCAACAGGAGCGGGGGTGTATACGGCGAACAAGCCTACGAGGAGGGAAATTGCCAATAACAGGGACAGTTGCTTTTTCATAGATAAACTCCTTTGGGTAAAAAACGCTAGTGAATGTCCGAAAGTTTGATGCGATGGATCTCCATGACTTCTTTCATTTTGGAATGAAGAACATAAAGGTACGTATCATCCTTTGCTACGTGCGGATAGCCGAAATATCCGCCTTTGGAATACCCGTGCTCGACGATTTGATAGCGTTCATCGCTAATGGTGTACGCTTTATCAAAGTTGTAGCCATCCTTCGATACGTAGAGATTCAGGGGCCATTGTTCCCATACGCCTTTTTCATTAAACGGTGTGCCGACGGCATAAATACGGCCATCCGGCAACTCGCCCATCGGGAACTGGTTGTTGGAGGAGGAGAAATTGGTGGGATGTGAATCCGTCCACGTTTCACCGCCGTCATAACTTTGGGTTAAATACATCACGCCCGTATTGCTGCGCGACATCATAAACAACACGTTGTCTTTGGTTTGATACCAAGTGGATTCCGTAAAAACAGGATTCTTGGTCAACGGTTCGATGCGTTTTTTCACGTCGGCGATCTGGTCGTTCGTCAACCCTTTGTTATCCCAAAAGAACCCGTCGGGCACCTTTTCATCGGAAGAATAAAAGCGAACACCCGACACGCATAGCCAGCGGCCGAAGTAGGTTTGGCGAAGGTTATCGCTTGCCAGAGCACCGCACACAACCGGTTCGCTCCAGTTTACACCGTCTTCCGTATAGGCCATATAATTGGTCGTCACGGCCGCGGCGTTGTCGCCGCCACCTTTAAAGTCGCCCGCTTCATCAAAATGGTTCGGTCCGTAATCGTGCGACATCGCCGTAACGAACAATTTGCCGTCGGCAACGTATATACCGCACGGAACGATCGCCGTTTTGTTATTCGTCAGCGTACCTTGGAACGCATCGATAACAACGGTCGGCTCGCTCCACGTGTAGAAATCGCTGCTGGAGGCCACCACCATACGTTGACCGGGATGATCTTCGCCGTGTTCATGTTGCGAGAAAGCGGCGTAAATTTTCCCTTTGAACACCGTTAAACCCGGATGATGCGTAAATTTCCAGTCGGGATTAAACGTGGTAACCGCTGCGGTGTCGTTCTTGATTTTGGTAAAAACCGTACCGTCCACATGGGTTACCGCCGCGGCCGCCTGTTCCGGTGTCATGGTTGGCGTGATCGGTTCAAAGGTAAACACGTTTTTGGATGTACGGCTTCCCACCGTTCTGCGCGTGGAAGAGGTAGTCACGATCTCCTCTTGCTTGGCAGTCGTTTCTTCTTCGGTGGTTGTGGTTTCTTCCATCCCGGTGGTCGTTGTTTCTTCCGTGGTGGTCGTTTTATTTAGCACAACCGTCCATTTGGTGGTAGGAGCCGCGGTCGTGGTCGTTTTGCGTTTGGTCGTCGTCCTTTTGGAGGTCGTCGTCGTTTCTTCCTCGGTTGTGGTTGTCGTTTCCTCGGTGGTGGTCGTTTCTTCCGTGGTCGACGTTTCTTCCGTAGTCGTGGTGGTGGCTTGGGTGGTTACGGTATGATCTCCCTTATCACCACAGCCGACAACCAACGTCATCATCGAAATAACCGCCGCCAAAGCCATTGAAAATACACGTAATTTCATAAAACCATCCTTTGCATTGCAGGGCACTATGGATATTGGCCTCGAAAGGCACGATGCCCTTACTCGCGGGGCCGATATCCACATAGTCCTGCCAAATAGGCGCGTTGCTTTTTTGTGGCATAGTTGTGCAAAAAAGAAGAGGCCT
>JAZULW010000029.1:0-5981 GCA_045603285.1 Acutalibacteraceae bacterium
CAAACATATGGTCAATTGCACCCTTGAATGGTTGCGCGAAACCATTGTATAACGAACAAAACCAACGGCTATGCCGGTGGTTTTTGCTTTTATTTGCGTGTTTTGTAGTAGCGGTAGGAATAGATGATAGGAGCAACAACCAGTAACAAACACAGGGCGGACATCATCACTGTCGCCGCGACATTGGGCAGGAACCCGCACAGCAAAATACCCAATCCACCTGCTACCCAAACTTTTCCGGCAAAGCGGTGAGTGGCGTTCCAATTTTGTTCATTTTCAAGCGCCCACACCACTTTGATACCGATGGTGTAGTTTTGTTTGCATTTGGGCATATAGTTGCCGATCACCACGAACAAGAGTCCCATAAAGGCCGCCGCCCATTGCAACGCATGGACCGTGTAGCCAAGTGCCGTGGTGTATACCAACATATGAACAAAGAGCGAAATGTACGGCACGATCCACCACACAAGCCCCTGCACTTTTTCATTTTGTCCCTTGTCTTTGGGGTCGAGCCTGCTGAACAACAAGCATATCCATTGCAGTGCGAGCAACAACAGCGGCATCCCAAAAACAATGAGTGCTCGATTGCCGTACCCGTCGACCTCACCGGTTAGGCCCCAATGGATCGCTACTTGCTCAGGCAATTTATTCCACACAATCAGCCCAAATACCATCGGCAATAAGGTGGTCGCGGACGACAGTATGGCTTTTCCTTTGTTTTGCTTAATCATTGACAGACTCCCCTTTCAAATCGCTGATCCATAACAACACATCTTCCAACACCGACGTATTGAGCTCATAAAAAATGAATTGTCCTTCGCGCGTGTCACGCACCAAATCGGCTTCTTTGAGTACCGACAAATGCCGAGAAACCGCCGCACCCGATATGGAAAAGTGCACGGCAACATCCCCCGCAGCCATACGACCGCCTTTGAGCAGATTCAGTATCTCGCGCCGAACGGGATCGGCCAGCGCTTTCATCGTTTGTTGCACACCCATAACGTCCCCCTATTTAACATTTAACTTAATTGTTAAATATAGTATAGATCATACGCTCTGCTTTGTCAAGTATAATTTAAAAAACGACCAAACGAATTATTGCGTTTGGTCGTTGATGTTGTATAGGCGGCACGCATTGTCGTGCAAAATAAGCCGGTTTTCACGTTCGGTAAGGCCGAGCGCCAAAAAGTCGGGCAATTCGTTGCCGGGCAAAAACATAGGATAGTCGGAGCCGAATAACACACGTTCGGCACCGTAGTGCCGAATAATATCGCGCACACGGGTATGGTCGATAAACGGCATACACGATGAACAGTCAACGTGCAAATTGGGTAATTCCGTCAACGTTGTTTCGGCTTGGTCCCACACCGACCAACCGCCGAGATGCGCGCCGATGACGGTGAGGTCGGTGTAAATTTTGAGCACGGGTAATAAGCGGTTGGGATTGGAAAAGTCGAATCGGCTATCCCCTGTGTGCAACAAAATCGGCAACCCCGCCTGTTCACAGAGTTCGTAAATTTTCAGACAACGGTAATCGTCGATTTTAAATCCTTGGATATCGGGATGCAGTTTGACGCCTTTTAGCCCCAGTTCGCGCAGATGAGCAAAATCGGCGGCAACGTCCTCACTGTCGGGGTGCAACGTGCCCAATCCCGTCAAGCGCTCATCCGCCGCGACGGTGGCCGCAATAAACTCGTTGATACGGCGCACTTGGTGCGGCGTCGTGGCCACCGACTGCACCACAAAATGGTCAATACCGACGGCGGTACCGTTTTCAAGCAGACCGCCGAGCGTGCCGTTTCCGGCAGGGGCAAATTCATAAAACTTGCCGGTTCCTTCGGCGGCACGCAAAGCAATTTTGTCGGGATAAATGTGGCAATGCGAGTCGATAACACGGTACCCGTTTATCATTTCAAGGACCCCTCTTGAATACGTGCGGCGGCTTCCTCGCGCATTTTGTATTTGAGGATTTTTCCCGCGGCATTCATCGGGAAACTGTCCACAAAATCAATATACCGCGGCACTTTATGGCGCGCCATATTGGCGGCAATATAGTCTTTCATTTCATCTGCGGTCATACTTTCCCCGTCTTTTAAAACGATGCAGGCCATAATTTCTTCGCCGTAGCGATCGTCGGGGACACCGATGACTTGCACGTCACGCACCTTCGCGTGAGTATAGATAAACTCTTCGATTTCTTTGGGATAGATGTTTTCACCGCCGCGGATGATCATATCTTTTAAGCGGCCCGTGATGCGGTAGTTACCGTCGGCATCGCGGCACGCAAGGTCACCCGTATGGAGCCACCCGTCTTTGTCGATGGCAGCGGCGGTGGCTTGGGGCATTTTGTAATATCCCTTCATAATGTTATAGCCACGAGCCACAAATTCGCCGTTGACACCGTCGGGACAGTCGAGCCCCGTTTCGGGGTCGACCACTTTACATTCCACGTTGGCAAACGCACTACCCACCGTTTCGGTTCGCACTTCGAGAGAATCGTAATAACTACTCATCGTACAACCGGGGCTGGCCTCGGTTTGGCCGTATACCGACACGATTTCTTTCATCTGCATACGGCCGCTTGCCGCTTGTTTCATCAAATCGGCAGGGCAGTTGGCGCCCGCCATAATGCCGATGCGCATATGCGAAAAATCGGTCTTTTCAAAGTCGGGATGTTGCATCATCGCGATGAACATAGTAGGCACGCCGTTAAAGGCCGTAATATGTTCGTTGTGAACACATGCCAGTGCCGGTTTGGGGGAGAAATACGGAAGCGGGTACATCGTGGTACCGTGCGTCATTGAAGCAGTCATCGACAACACCATACCGAAGCAATGGAACATCGGTACTTGAATCATCATACGATCAGCAGTGGAAAGGTCCATATGGTCGCCAATGTATTTGCCGTTGTTCACCACGTTATAATGCGTGAGCATAACGCCTTTCGGGAAGCCCGTAGTACCCGAAGTGTATTGCATATTGCACACGTCGTCCTTGTTGACGGCGGCAGCCATACGATGTA
The DNA here is from genome assembly GCA_045603285.1 of Acutalibacteraceae bacterium. GTDB lineage: Bacteria > Bacillota > Clostridia > Oscillospirales > Acutalibacteraceae > RGIG3009. The sequence continues at coordinate 3,023 of JAZULW010000029.1, forward strand.
CTTCCTCCACGGGGACTTGCGCCGCACGTTCGAGAGCTTCATTCCACGTGAGGCATCCCTTTTGTTTGAACCCAACCGTAATGACGTTACGCAAGAAGGGCAAGCGACGGGAGTGAAGCGGCGCGCCCGCCTTGTGGTGTTCCAGTTCAGGACACAGTTGGGCTATGATTTGACCGTAATGACAGTCTTTGGCACCCTCGGTCATAATGAGGGTGTGTGTATCCGATTGGCGAAGAAGATATTCTGCCTCGTGGATTTTATAAGCCGTGTTCACCGTAACGAGCACGGCACCCAGTTTGACGGTGGCCCAAAACGCAATGTACCATTGCGGCACGTTGGAAGCCCATACCGCCACGTGTGAACCCGCTTTGACACCCAGCGCAATCAACGTGCGGGCAAACGTATCCACATCATCGCGGAACTCCGCGTACGTGCGTGTGTAGTCGAGGGTAGTGTATTTGAATGCGTATTGGTCGGGAAATTCCTCCACCATACGATCCAACACTTGCGAGAAAGTGGCATCGATCAATTTATCTTTTTCCCACACGAATTTTCCCGTGTGAGCGCGATTATAGTACAACGCTTTTTCATTGCGCGAGGTGTCTCCAAACTGTTTCATAAAATTGATGAATTGCGAAAAAACGATATCCATTTCGTCCAGTTCTTCGCACCACGCGGGGTCCCACACCAAGGAGATGAATCCGTCGTAGTTGACCGAACGAAGCGCCAACATCATCTCAGCAATGGGCAATTCGCCTTCACCCGCAAGACGGTATTCCATGTTGCCGTTTACCAAGGCGGCATCGGTAAAATGTACGTGGCGAACGTAGGCACCCAGATTTTTGATCACGTCTTCCGCTTTTTCGCCGCCGCCGAAATACGCCGCAGAGAAATTCCACAGTGCCGCCACGCTGTCACACGCAAAACGATCGAGGAGATCACGCAAGGCGGCGGTTTTAACAAAAAGCCCTGCCGTTTCTACGAGCAACACGATATTTTTTTGTTCCGCTTTCGGCAACACACGTGTAAGCAACACGGCGGTGTTTTCAATCGCTTCGCCCATGTTTTCAGTGGCTTCCGCGCGCAACCGAACGGCGGGAATACGCAAATTTTCCGCAATTTCCAAGCATTTTTCTATCTCGGTCGCGACGGCATCGGCTACCGTTTTATCCGCAATATCGCCGATGGCATCAATACACGGAATCGTCAATTTTTTCTCAAACAAACGGCGGCGCGTTGCCGCGGCGGCGTAGTCGTGAAACGCACCGTCCTTATCAGTAAAAAAGCGGTTATGAATGTTATGCAGTTCGATACCTTCGAAATGCAGTTCTTCCGCGATGGCACAAAAGTCCTCAAAGGTAGAGTGGTGCCATCCCTTGGTAGAAAACGAATATTGCATCCCTTACGCCTCCTCGTACACAATTTTGTTGACGGCATTCAAATACGCACGAATACTCGCGCCGATGATATCGGTGGAGATGCCGTTACCGGCATACAACTTGCCGTTGGCGCGCAGTTTCACAATGGCTGAGCCTATGGCTTCTTTGCCTTGTGTGACCGACTGAATTTGAAAATCGTCCAATTCATAGTGATGGCCAAGGATATTGTCGATAGCCAAAAAGGCGGCATCAATGGGGCCGTCACCGATGGATACGCCTTGCATGGTTTCCCCGTCGTGCTCCAACGTAATTTGGGCACTGGACGTGATGATATTGCCGCTGTTGACAACATAGTTTACGAGTTTATAGGCGGCGGGCACTTGCAACGCAGTACTTGCCACAATGGCTTCCAGTTCTTTGGCAGTGACAGTTTTCTTTTGCGCTACACGGCAAAATTCTTCGTACACACGGGCGGCATCTTCTTCCGACAGGTCATAACCGAGTTGCAACACTGCCGCACTTACAGCGGCAACATCGTCGTTGGCATCCAGGTGGATACCAATTTCATCGGCAACGTTCCCCGTAACACAAGCGTGCCCGTTTTTGACGTTGTCGGTAATCCATTTCAGTTGCTTCACCGTACTATGCAACTGTGTTTGACGGATATTGCTTTCGATTCCGTAGCTGTTGCCACAGTTTTTCACGATCATCGCTATCGTTTCGAGCGAAGCATCGCTGCCGCCTACCGAGACTTTCACACCGGTGGCACCACCCCGAACGGCCAAAATGGCTTGTGCCGCAGCGAGGCCGTTTTTGTCGTTGCACCGTACAGCAAGAGGAACGTTGACCTCCTTCACAAGCGCAGCAACAAAGGCGGCAAAATCATCCGGCATCCATTCCCCCGTACTGTCACACACGGCAACCGAACTAGCGCCGGCCTGTACGGCGGCGACAAGGGCTTCTTTTAGGAAATCGGATTCCGCACGCGTGGCATCCACGGCGCAGAATTCTACGTCAGCACAATGGGTTTTGGCCGCACTCACCGCAACCGCGATCCATTCTTTCATTTTGTCGGGCTTTTTGTGGCAGGTGTATTCCATTCCGACAGGCGACACGGGCAGTTCGATGCGAATGCGACCGTGTGCGGCGGCCGAAAGTGCGGCGGCTGCTCTGTCAATGCTTTCTTGATTACTGCCGGCTGCCACCGAAATGACCGCGTGTTTCACAAACGTGGAGGCGGTGCGGACAAACAACACATCACGCTTGGCGTTTTCGATTTCGGGCAGTTCCATTACATCCACATTCAAGCGCTCCAGTTGGCGCACAATCTCCATTTTTTCCTTAAAAGAGAAGGAACTGTCTTCGCGACACAACGTGGTGTCCATAACGGTGATGGTTTTCATACGACTCATCCTTTCAAAAATAGAAACCCTTACATAACAAAAGCCCCTGAGGCTTTTGTATTAGCCTCAGGGACGAAACAATTCCGCGGTACCACCCTGATTATCGTTTTTAAAAACGATCTCTTACTGAACTCCAACAAGTTCGCCGCTATGATAACGGAGCGTGCCGGAACAGTC
>JAZULW010000030.1:0-1885 GCA_045603285.1 Acutalibacteraceae bacterium
GTTTGTCGACCTCGCGGTCGCCTTGGAAGCGGTAAACGGCAGCAACATCGGCGTTGCCGCGCAAAACTGCCATTGGGAAAAAAGCGGCGCCTTCACGGGCGAAATTTCGGCCGAAATGCTCAAAGCGATGGGCGTTGGCTACGTCATTTTGGGTCACAGCGAACGCCGCACCTATTTCGGTGACACCGATGTCACCGTTCAAAAACGCACCCGCGCCGCGCTGGATGCCGGCCTCACCGTGATCTTGTGCGTGGGCGAATACCTCGAACAACGCGAACAAGGTGTTACGGGCGAAGTGTGCGCCATGCAAACCAAAATCGCCCTCGGCGGCGTGTCCAAAGAGGAACTCTCCCGCATCATCATCGCGTACGAACCGGTGTGGGCCATCGGTACGGGCCGCACCGCCACCGCCGAACAGGCGAACGAAGTGTGTGCCCTCATTCGTGACACGGTTGCCGGCTTGTACGATGCCGAAGCCGCTGCGGCGCTCACCATTCAATACGGCGGTTCGATGAACGCGGCCAACGCGGCCGAACTGCTTGCTCAGTCCGACGTGGACGGCGGTCTCATTGGCGGCGCTTCCCTGAAAGCGCCCGATTTTGCCACCATCGTTGCCGCGGCGAAATAAGAAAACAGGATGGTAACGCAAGGCTTTTCGCCTTGCGTTACTTCTCTGCCATAAAGGAGAATATCAATGAAAAAACCTTTGGTTTTAGTCATTATGGACGGTTTTGGGTTTAATGACGAGGCAAACGGCAACGCCATTGAAGCCGCCGCCACCCCCAACCTTTCCCGTCTTTTTGCCGGAAATCCCTGCGTGCGCATCGGTGCTTCGGGGATGGACGTGGGTCTGCCGGACGGGCAGATGGGCAACAGCGAAGTGGGGCACACCAACATCGGCGCGGGCCGTGTGGTGTATCAAGAACTCACCCGCATCACCAAGGCCATTACCGACGGCGATTTTGCCAAAAACGAGGCACTTTGTGCCGCCATGGACAACGCGAAAGACGGCAAAGCGCTCCACCTCATCGGCCTGTTGTCCGATGGCGGTGTGCACAGCCATCTCACCCATTTGTTCGGTCTGATCGACTTGGCAAAGGCAAGCGGTGTGGAACGGTTGTACGTGCATTGCCTGATGGATGGCCGTGACGTGCCGCCTTCTTCGGGCAAATCGTTTGTGGAAGCGTTGCAAGCGAAACTGGACGAAACGGGCCTCGGCAGCATTGCCACCGTGATGGGCCGTTACTACGCGATGGACCGCGACAATCGTTGGGAACGCGTGGAAAAAGCCTATGCCGCCATGGTGTACGGCGAAGGCGAATATAACGCCGACCCCGTGGCTGCGATGGCCGCCTCCTACGCTGCGGACGTCACCGATGAATTTGTGGTGCCCACCGTGTGCGACAAAACGGGTGTGATCAAAGCGGGGGACAGTGTGGTGTTCTTCAACTTCCGTCCCGACCGTGCGCGCGAAATTAGCCGTACGTTTGTGGATCCCGACTTTACGGGCTTTGAGCGCCGCAACGGATACTTCCCCCTTGAGTACGTGTGTATGACGCAGTACTATGCCACCATGCCCAACGTGACGGGGGCGTTTAAACCGCAGTCGCTGGGCAACACCCTCGGCGAGATTTTGGGGAACCGCCATATGACGCAACTGCGCATTGCGGAAACCGAAAAATACGCCCACGTGACCTTCTTCTTTAATGGCGGTGTGGAACGCGAGTTTCCCGGCGAGGACCGTGTGCTCATCAACTCGCCCAAGGTCGCCACGTACGATATGCAACCCGAAATGAGCGCGTATGAAGTGTGCGATGCCGTATGCGAACGCATCCGCAGCGGCAAGTACGACGTGATCATTTTGAACTATGCCAACTGCGATATG